>CAZTHM010000093.1:0-8294 GCA_964613505.1 uncultured Acidobacteriota bacterium
CCCGCGCGGCCGGTCGAAATAGTTGATGGCCTTGCCCTCCGGCTGCACCTGAAACCCAATGCGCTTGACGAGAAAATCGTACCAGCGGATGGCGCCCGCCAGAAATTCCTTGCGCGGTTCGCGCGCGTAACTTCCGAGCAGCGCCACCGCGCCCCAGTCGCCTTCGACCGTGGCGATCAGAGTCTTGCGTTCAGGCAGAGGATAGGCCCAGGAACCGTCTGGCCGCTGCAGCCGCAGCGTCGCCTCGGTGCTTTCCAGCGCCAAGTCCCGAAAGCGGCGCTCGCGCGTGGCCTCGTGGAGCATCCAATTTGCCAGGACCCAATAGCCCTGCGTCTGCATGAAGACGAAGTCGTCGTGCCAGGGAAGGAAATCCAGCGCGCTTTTCAGGAAGCGCCACAGGTGCAGGTTGAAGCGCACGCCGGCATCCGGGCCGCGCAGCAGGCCATGGTCATAGTGTTTTCGCAGCAAGTGCGCGTGCAGGCGATCCGCCGCATTGGAGAGGTCCGCAAAGAGAGCCATGCTAATTGTAAGTGCTTGCCGTGAAGAAACCACGAGAGGCTGCCGAGCCGTGTCGTCGTGGTTCTCAGAGGGGTGAGTTTAATCGAATGTGGGGGAACTTGTGGTGGAATTAAGTAGGACCGGCCCGGCGCGATGACAGCCGCGGCCCTCGTTCATCGGGAGACTACCGACTGGTAGAGATCCACGATCTGCTTTGCCACTTTCTCCATCGAGAGGCGGGCTATCCATTCGCGGCCGTTGGTTCGGGCGCCGCGCCGACAGACTTCGACTATGCGGGCGGCGATGGCTTCGGTGTCGCGCGGAACGAGATAACAGCCTTCGGTCGGACCAATCAGGTCATGAGTGTCGCCGACGTCGACACTGACAACCGGAAGGTTGACGGCCATCGCTTCCTTGACGGCGTTCGGTGAGCCTTCGAAGAGGGACGCCAGAACCAGCACGTCGGCGGCGTTCATGTAGAGCGGCATGCGTTCGCGCGGGACACCACGGACTTGAAGGATTTCGATTTCAGGAATCTCGCGGCGCGCGTGGGCAACTGCGGCCTCAATCACATCAAAGCGTTTGCGTACTTCAAGCGGATTGTAGGGAAAGAGCACAAACTTCTTCTTCAGATCAAGTCCCAGAGCCTGCCGCGCCTCGGCTTGCTCCATCGGCCGGAAAAGCCCCAAGTCAACCCCGTTGGGAATCACGTGCGCCGCGTTGAGTCCCAACCGGGTCTTCATTTCCTGGCTTTTCACGATGATGGCGGAAACCAGACGAGCCAAAACCCAACTCGAAGCCTGAAGAAATCGCCCGTAGAGCGTGATGCGGCCGCTGCGCGTGGGCCGGCCCAAGACGTCATCACCCATGAACGAGACGACGACCGGCGTGCGCCACTGGCAGCGCGCCACCCAGCCCGACAATCCGAAGTGGGCATGGATCAGATCGTAGCGGTAGTGCTTCAGCCTGAATCGCAACTCGCCGAGAGCGCGAAAGTAGTTCCACCGCGAGCGCCGTCCGTCGATGAATACCACGTCGTAATTGACGCCCAACGGCCCCAGGGATTCCATCTGCGCCTGGACGAAACTCCCGTAGCCGGGATCTTCATTCGTTGGCCAAAGGTTCGTAATCACGAGGACAAGATAGGAACTCATGAGACTCTGGTTGGCGAACTCTCAACTCTTTTGAAAAATGAACGCATGTGAACTGGCGAAACCGTGCTGAGCCAGCCAGGCCCGAACGCCGAGCAATCGAAAGCGCGCAAAACCGAATTGAGTATAGGAGAGCAAAGGGATCTCGGCCACGCTAACCAAACCGGGCGGCTGGAGCACTTCCCGCCAGCGGTCAAGCGCGAAAGACTGAAATTCACTCCGATGCGACGGAAAACTACCATGCACTGGCGGGTAGAAAAATCGTCCCAGAACTTGGAACCATTGGGGTGCCGTCCCCGTGGAGATTTTTTCCGATTCAGATACTTCGTGCCGGTGTTTCCGCAGTTCGCGCCATTTTTCCATAACGCGCAGTGGATAACCGACGGGATTCAGGAGCAAGCTCGTGGCCTTCCAAAACTGAGTGGGGACGGCGTGGACGAGGTATCCACCGGGGCGCACCACTCGGACTGCCTCCCTCATGGCGCGCGCGCGACCCGCCATGTGTTCGACCACATGGCAGGAAAAGACCAAGTCGAACACCCCATCGGGGAAGGGCAGTGATTCGGCGCGCGAAAAGGTAAATCCGCACGCGGAAGCAGGTCGACGGGCCGGGTCGATGGCGAAGACGCGAGGGAAGCGCTGGCGCAGCAGCTCCAACTGGAAACCGTCCCCACTTCCCAGTTCCAACACCGTGGCGTTTCGGTCGAGCGGGACGTGGGCCATCATTCGCTCTAGCTCGAGGCGGCGGATCGTGTGCAGCCAGCGCTCCCAGGATTCGCCTTCAAGCGGTTTTGTCTCCTGCATGCGAGGAAAGGACTTATGAGGGATGCTGCCTGGGTGAAGTCACGTCACCCTTTTCAAGTAACCGCGCGGATTATAGGTCAAGAGAAATTTCTCACGCTCGGCGTCAATCTTGAAGCGAAGATCTTCTTGCACAAATTGCTCGACGGCGCCCAGCGGGCCATTGACATTGCCCAGACCGTCGCCCGCCCTAAACAGGTCAACGATTGTGTCTTCGACGATGAAGTATCCGCCGGGTTGCACAAAGCGTGCATAGGCGCGCAGATCGGCCAGGACGTGCTCGCGGCTGTGGTCTCCATCATGAATCACCACGCCCTTGCGGCCGCGCGCTAGCTCTTCGACGCGCGCCACGGTTTCGCCCGTTGCGCTGTCCCCGGTCACGGTGTGGATGCGTGGGTGACGCGCCTGGAACTGGGTGTGATCGATGTCCACGGCAATGACCTCGCCTGCCCCAATCAGGTCGAGCAAATTTGCCAGGTACAGCGTGCTGCCGCCGTGCGCATTGCCGATTTCAATCACCACTTCCGGGCGAACTTCGTGCAGGATCTCCTGGTACACCCAGGCGTCGAGGACGTTCTTCCAGGCAGGAAGCCCCATCCACGTCACGTTCTCGAAATAGACTTTGGTGTGATAGCGGATCAGCCACTTCCGCAAGCCGCGATCCCAGCGCCGGCGGTAGTCGGCGCGCATCGGCTTGAACCACGTTGCAAGTTTCTGAAAGAAGAGCCGGGGATTTTCCGCCAGCAGCTTGCGGTTGCGCGCCCACCGCGATTCCTGTGGACCAGATGATTTCAATTCGCAATGCTCTCCCATCCGACGGGTTCTCTCCCACCATTCTAACACCACAGCGGCATCAGCACCCAGAACGAAAGCACATGTCGCCTTGTGAGCTCTAGCGCTTCTGGCACAACGCGTAATGGGACGGCGCCGTGTAATGGATGAAGCGGGGCGAGAGCAGGGCATCGAGAAGCGGCTTGGGAAGCCGAGCGCCGTATTTGAAACGCAGGTATTCCTCGGTGAGCAGCCGGTTCTCCGCGAAGTGCGCGCCCAGAAGTTTCATCAGCTCCTTGCCTTCGAATCCCGCGTGCGCCCCCAGCCTGTTCTCAAAGCGTCCGCGTAACCTGTCGCCATAATCGACCACATTCCAGTACACCTTTTGCCAAAGGGTGGCGTCGTACGATCCCACGTACCCGAGCAGGCGTTTCTTGTTGGGAACGCCCACATAGAACCAGCCGTCCTCGCGCAGAACACGGCAGACCTCCGTGAGGGCCCGGTGGGGATCGCCCATGTGTTCGAGCGAGTGAATGGCCGCCACGAAATCGAAGGTTGCTGTTGGAAAAGGCAGGTTCTCGGCGTCAGCCACAACCAGGTTCGCATCGGCGCGTGCGCGCTCTGAAAATCCGGGGTTCAGGTCCGCGCCCATAATGCGCGCGCTCCCCAAGGTGTGGCGCACGAAGGCGGCTTCATCGCCCCGCCCACAGCCGACCACCAGGCCGGTGCTCGTGTCGGGGCGTTTTAGCAGACCGCGCAGCAGGGTGCAACAATGCCGCACCGACGCAGCCACTCTGAACTCAATCTCATGTGAAGACATTCGTTGCCACTAGGGATTCGCGCCCGGCGACCGTGACAGGCTCTTACTCAAATCCCTTTTCGCTCCTCGGCCCGCCGCGGGTGTCACCGGCTCAACTTTACCAAATCGCGGATGCGCCCACCATGCAGGCATCGCAGGAGGGTTGGGCGGTCAGTCTCCAGAGCGCAGCCACTGGCCGGACAGTCGTAAGACCGGTACGGCGTCGAGGGCCGCGAGCGTTCCGAAGAACACCAGGCTTCCGATCCCGCAGACCACGCACAAATAGATGAAGTTTTCGAGCGCGGTCACGGGGGACTCGAGCCAGAGCTTCAATCCCCATACCGCGCAAGTTGCGAGCGCGCAACCCAACAGATTCTTGAGTGTAAAGATTCCGACCGCCCGGTCGAGGAGACTCCGGAGGTTGGCAAGGTTTCGATGGAAAGCCAGCCCGCACGCCACGATCAAGCTGACGAGCAACCCCAGGGGCATCCCCCGCGCCCCCATGCTCAAGGCTCCGACGAAGAGCAGGTCGAAGGCGACGTTGAGGCCATAGAGCACAAGGGCGAAGCGAAAGAACACTCCTCCTTCATTGCGGGCAAAAAGATAAAACGTCAGGACGCGCACAAAGGAGAAGAGCAGCAAGCTGAGGGCGTAATAAAAGAAGATCATGGCCATCAGGTGGGTCGCCTCGGGCGTGAAGTTGCCGCGCTCGAAGACCAGCCGCATGATGTTACGGTCGAGCATCAGGCAGAAAACCATGAAGGGAGAGACCAACGCGAGACTGATCTTCAGCGCGTCGCGAAACGTCTTGCGCTCCTCTTCATGCGCCTGGCGGGCAAAGGCTTTCGAGAGCGCCGGAAGAACGACGGTGCCGACACTCCCCGCCAGCAGCTCCGCCAGGGTGGACATAATCTTGAAACCCCAGTTCAAGGCCGTGAGCGTTCCGGGAGGCAGGAAGGAGGCGATGATTCGCTCCACCAGCACCACGCCCTGCCAGGCCACTGCTCCTCCGACCTGCGCCGTCCCGGCCCCCCGCAGTTTGCGGAAAGCTTCTCCGCTCCCCGCCAGCGTCAGAGAATAGCGGGCAGGAAACGAAAGCGCGACCTGCCCGCCCAGTACGGCAAACTGGAACAGGAAACCCACCAGGTAACCCAACACGATGCTGTACTCGGCGTAGCGCGGGAAAAGAAGAAGGATGCAGCCGATCACCATGACGCTGCGGAAGAAGCCCGCTGCTGAGGGAATTGCGAAGTGCCGCTGGCTCAAAAGAAATGAACGAAAGACCTCTGATACACCGGCTGGAATAAGAATGAGGAAGAGCCAGCGGCTAAGCTGCGAGGCAAATTCAACTTGCGAAGGATTGAAGCCCGGTGCGATGCCGCGAATGAGCCAAGGCGCTCCGGCTGCCCCGAGGATGGCGATGCCGCTCAGGCCGAGGAAGAGGATGCTTACCGCATAACTGAATCCCCGCCACAGGTCTTCCGCCGAATGCTTTGCCTCCAGCGTGGCGAAAAATGGGACAAGAGAGAATTGCCCCGTCGCGCCGATCAGGTTCGTAATGATGTAAGGCACCGTGAAGGCGATGTAAAACGTGTCAGAGCTTCGGGACAGGCCCAGCTTGGCCGCGATGCTGGTATCCACCAGGATCCCGGTCATGCCGCTGAGCAGGGAAAAGGTTCCCACCACCATCGAGCTGCGAACGATTTGGCGCTTGGTGGGCATGAGAAAGTTGAGAGTCGAAAGTTGAGAGTTGAAAGCAAGAACCAACCGCCCGGCGGTTCTCCTCTTTCAACTCTCAACTTTGAATCCCCACGCTCGGCTCAGCTGCTCTTGAGCGATCAATTCGCTCCAGAACGAACGGTACCGAAACGACAAACAAAAACACCATCAACACGGGCGAGGTTCCGAAATTAAACTCGAAGCAACCTTCCACCAGCAACGCCAGCCAACCGGCCAGCGCGGCGTCAGCGACCCAACGAAGGCGAGTGAGCCGGCGACGGATCTGCGCCGTATGCAAGCCCAGCGCTGCCATGAACCAGACCCATGCCACGAGCACCGGCAGACCGCGCTCCGCGCCGAACTGGAAGAAATTGTTGTGAAGGTGCGCGTGATACCCCGGCTCGGGAGATTTTCCTGGAGGAAGGTACAGCGCATACTCTTGCTCGATGTTGTTTGGTCCCACGCCCAGCCAAGGGTGCTGGCGGATCATTCGCGTGGCCACCTGCCACATTTCGAAGCGGATGGACAGCGCGGGGTCCTGGGAAGGATGGCGCAGGACTTCGATTCGATGGCGGACCAGCGAGGGCGCAACAAAGTACCCGATGACGAGGAGGAGCGGAATCACCAGGAGCCAGCGTGGCTTCCAACGCGCGACCAAATAGAACGTCGCCACGAAGCATCCGAGCCAGACGCCGCGCGTGAAATTCAACACAATCGACGCGGTGACAACGGCAAGCACCATCCACCAGAAAAGCCTTCGCAACGAAGGCTGCTGAATGGTCTGACGAATCCTGAACCCCGGATCCCGAATCCCGCTCGCGATCAGGAGGAATGCCAGCAGCGCAGCGAGGATCAGCATTTGCTGGCCGCCGAAGTTCATCCAGTGGCCCATGAAGCCGCTGATCCGCTCCGAAGTCATGGTTGCATAGACGCGGTCAGGATGCAGCGCGAGCGTGGTTCGATACTGCGCCACGAACTGGCCTATCGCCACCAGTCCCGCCAGGGCCGATTCGAGAAACAGGCCGCGGAAGAGGAATTCGAGGTGCCTGACGCTGACGATGAGATTTGCGCCGAGCAGAAGAATCACAAAAAGGACCAGCTTGCGCACTGCGAACCAGCCGACGGTGGTATTCGCGGCCCACAAAACCGAGAGAATCGTTCCCAAACAGAAAAGGACGAGGGGAAGCTTAACGGGAGGGAATTGGATTTCCGGGCGGTCGCGCAGGAGGTGCGCGGCATAGATCACCCCGGCGATGGCCAGAAAAGCTTGTGATGCAGCGAGGGAAATCAGAAAAGACAAGACCGACAAGCTGAAAGACACGGAAGCCCAGCGGGCGAGAGTCGCTCCGGGAAGTTCCGCGCGCGCCGATGCAAGGAGACGATGGGATCTGGTCACTCGGACTTTCAGACTTTAATCTGTCTCGAAGGGGAATTCAAGCGGGTTGCCTCGCCCTCGCCTCGGGTGCGAGGAAAGATTCCGAAGACCGGCTTTGCCCGGCGTCACGGCTTAATTGGGCGGGCCAGCGGAGGTCAGTGCCACGTTGCGAACCTTCGGGCCGGGCTGGACGGGAGTGGGCTCTTTCTCCAGGGCCAGTTCCAAGACCTCGCCGATCGTCTTCACATAATGGAGGGTCAACCCTTCCAGCAATTCCTGGTTCAAGTCTTCGTGGACGTTGGGTTCATTGTCTGCGGGCAGATCGATTTCGCGAACGCCGGCGCGCTTGGCAGCCAGAACCTTCTCCTTGATGCCGCCCACCGGCAAGACCTGTCCGCTGAGAGTAATTTCGCCCGTCATCGCGACGCACTCCCGCAGCCGCCTCCGGGTCAGGGCTGAGACCAGGGCCGTCACCATGGTGACGCCGGCCGAGGGACCGTCTTTGGGGATGGCGCCCGCGGGCACGTGCATGTGGATGTCCTGGTTCTGGAAGAAGTCCGGGTCGATTCCGTACTCTGCCGCGTGCGCCCGCACCCACGCCAGCGCCGCCTGCATGGATTCCTGCATGACCTGGCCGACGTGCCCGGTCATGGTGAAGCCCTTGCCGCCTTTCATCACGTTGGCTTCCACGAAGAGAACGTCGCCGCCGGTGGGCGTCCACGCCAGGCCGATGGCGACTCCCGGCTGGCGCGTGCGCTCGACGAGTTCTGTTTCCAGGCGGTAGCGAGGTATCCCCAGAAAGTCTCTCAAGTTGTCTGCGGTCACCCCGAGTTTCTCCGTGGATCCCTCGGCGATTCTCCGCGCCTGCTTGCGGCAGACCGTGGCGATTTCGCGCTCGACGTTGCGGCAGCCGGCTTCGCGCGTGTAATGGCGGATCAGATCCTGCAGCGATTCGCGGGCGAATTCGATCTGCTCCGGACTTTTGATCCCGTGCTCGTCGGTCTGCTTGGGGATGAGGTGGCGGAAAGCTATTTCGATTTTTTCCTCCTCAGTGTAACCCTGCAACTCCAGGACTTCCATGCGGTCGAGTAGCGGGGGAGGAATTGTATCGAGCACATTCGCGGTGCAGATGAACAGGACCCGGGAAAGATCAAACTGCACGTCCAGATAGTTGTCGCGA
>CAZTHM010000093.1:8304-10541 GCA_964613505.1 uncultured Acidobacteriota bacterium
TCGGGGTCGAGGACTTCGAGCAGGGCGAAGGAGGGATCGCCGCGGAAATCGCGGCCGATCTTGTCCACCTCGTCGAGCATGTAAATCGGATCGCGCGTCTCGGCGCGCCGGATGCCCTGGATGATCTGGCCGGGCAAGGCGCCGATGTAGGTGCGCCGGTGGCCGCGAATTTCCGCTTCGTCGTGGATGCCGCCCAGCGACATGCGCACGAACTTGCGGTCCAGCGCGCGGGCGATGGATTTGCCTAGCGACGTCTTGCCCACGCCCGGCGGCCCGGCAAAGCAGAGAATGGGGCCCTTGAGCTGGGGCTTCAGTTGCAGGACGGCCAGGTAGTCGAGGATCCGTTCCTTGACCTTTTCCAGGTCGTAATGGTCGGTGTCCAGGATTTCCTTGGCCTTGCGCAGATCGACCCGGAAGTCGCTCACCTTCGTCCAGGGCAGCACAATCAGCCAATCGAGGTAAGTGCGCGTCACGTGGTAATCGGCCGCGGCCGGCGACATCTTGGCGAGCCGGCCCAATTCGCGCAGGGCCTCTTTTTTGGCTTCCTCGGTCATCCCGGCGGCTTCAATCTTCTTGCGCAGCTCCTCGATTTCCTGCTGCTCGTTCTCTTCGCCGAGTTCCTTCTGGATGGCCTTCATCTGCTCGCGCAGGTAGTACTCGCGCTGGCTCTGCGTCACCTGGTCCTGGACGTCGGACTGAATCTTGGAACGAAGCTGGAGGACCTCGACCTCTCGCGCCAGAATCCGGTTCAACCGCTCCAGCCGCCCCTTGAGTTCGAGGCTTTCCAGAAGCTCCTGCTTTTCCGTCGAGGAGAGCGAGGGCAGGTTGGCAGCGATGAAATCCGTCAGGCGCCCCGCATCGTCGATATTCATCACGACTGTCTGAAGATCATCGGACAGCGTGGGCGAAAGTTGGACCACCTGCTGGAAAAGCGACGTCACACTGCGCACCAGGGCCTCGAAATCCGAGGCTTTCTCCGTGGGCAGCCCGTCACCGAGCTGTTTCACGCGGGCACGGAGGTAGGGTTCCTGCTGGATCACCTCCAGAATTGCGATGCGCTGCAAACCCTCAACAAAAACAAACAGGCTCTGGTTCGGCAGTTTGATGATCTTGTGAATATACGCCGCCGTCCCGATCTGATAGAGATCGACCGGCTGGGGGTTGTCGACGCGGGGGTCACGCTGGGAGACGACGGCGATGAACCGCTCGTCTTCTTTCAGTTCGTTGACCAGGCGCAACGAACTTTCGCGCCCCACGGTCAGCGGCAGAATTGCGTTCGGGAACAAGACCGTATCGCGGACCGGCAGGATCGGCAACTCGGTGAATTCGGTGGTCTTTTTTTGTTTAGTCGGCATCGCCCTTTGACCTCAACCGCAGCGTTTATACCACACCGGAGGTTGACTCCCTCAGGGCCGTGAAATTTCCGGCGTCATTCTACCACGTGGCGGCTCATGTGCTGACTTTTCGCCATGCCCCCCTCCTTCGTCGAAGGGGTACACTTCATCCACTGTATCAGCTTGCCGCCTCCAGTTATTAACTTAGATGCTCGGAAACGGACTATCGGCACGCCGCAGCGTTGGCGTGAGGGTTCCGGCTGCGGCGGTATACGCAGCGACCTCGCATGATGACGCAGCGGCTCTTGCCAGCGATTGCGCGACCGTGGCCACTCAAGTTATCTTGAGTAGGAAAGGCTTCCGGGTGGTTCGAGACTCGACGATGTCGCGTGGGGATTGCTCCTCAATCGCGAGTCCGATTCCTAAACTCGCGCGCGAGTTGGAAAAGAGGTGAGACCTTGAATCCTGCAAACGCAACACGGCTGATCGCGGCGGCGGTTCTGCTGGCAGGCGCCTTGAGTCTACTGCCGGCGCTCGGTCCCACGGCGGCAGAGGGCGAGCCCGGCAGCGCGAAAACCTTCCGCCTGCGGCTGCGGACGCGCGTCGAGCCTTTCAAGGGAAGCGGGCGCTGGGAGGAGGTGTCTATTGAGAAGGACTTCGGCGTCCGCGAGACGGCCATCCTCATTTGCGACATGTGGGATAAGCACTGGTGCCGCGGCGCCTCGGAGCGTTGTGAGATCCTGGCGCGGAAAATGGCTCCACTGGTCGAACGCGCGCGGGCTCGCGGGATTCAAATCATCCACGCTCCCTCGGATACGATGGAATTCTACAAGGACTATCCTCAGCGCAGGCGCATTCTGGAACTGCCGCGCGCGGAACCGCCGGCAGGCCTCGGCCTCTCGG
>CAZTHM010000094.1:0-10477 GCA_964613505.1 uncultured Acidobacteriota bacterium
TGCGCGCCTGCGAAAAGCGGCCCGTCGCTATGGGGAAGCTGGAGCAGATCGTCAACGAGGCGGAAGCCCTGGTGGCCGAATCCCAGGAACGCGAACTTCCCAGCACCGAGGTGGGCGCGCTGGTCATGGACCGCCTCAAGATGCTCGACAAAGTCGCCTACGTGCGTTTTGCCTCCGTCTACCTGGATTTCAAAGACGTCAAGGAATTCATGGACGAACTGAAGGACTTGCTCAAGGCGAAGGGGAAGTAGGAGTCTCTCGGTCTGAAGTCCGGCGTCAATAGCGGAAATTCGAAAAGCGAAAAGCGAAAAGCGAAATTCGAAACTGGAAACTGGAAACTGGAAAAGCGAATAACGAAGAGCGGAGATTCTGGGTTGCAGGTTGAGGCCCGGGCCGAATCCTCTCCCAGGGATGAAGCGTGAGCGGGCCACCCCTATCCACTTTGGTCTTTGGTTTGCTCGCCTTCCCGTGGAGGTCCGCGAATGGCTCACAAATACACACTTTCAGGTTTGGGCATGACGGCGGCGCTGTTCATGCTTCTCGGCAGTTGCGGGGCCGGCACGACTTCGCCAACCGGGTCGAACCCTCCCGCCGACCAGCGCCCGTGGGCGCTGGTTTGGAGCGATGAATTTGATGGGGCCAACGGCTCCTCGCCTGCCGCGAGCAAGTGGACATTCGATATTGGCGGCGGCGGGTGGGGCAACAACGAGCTCGAGACATATACTAATCGCACTCAAAACGCTTTCCTCAAGGATGGAGCGCTCGTCCTCCAGGCACTCAAGGAGACCTACACCGGGCCGGACAATATTCCCCGCGAATACACTTCCGCGCGCCTCAAGACCCAGGGAATCTCGGCGTGGACCTATGGCCGGGTCGAAGCGCGCATCAAGATGACGGCCGGGCAGGGGCTCTGGCCGGCTTTTTGGATGCTGGGCAGCAACATCACCCAGGTCGGTTGGCCGACTTGCGGCGAAATCGACATCATGGAGAACATCGGCCGCGAACCCTCGATTGTCCACGGGACGATTCACGGCCCGTCGTATTCGGGGGGAGCGGGCATCGGAAGCTCGTACACTCTGCCCGGCGGCCAGCGCTTCGCGGACGACTTCCACGTCTTTGCGGTCGAGTGGGAAACCAACGTCATCCGCTCTTACGTCGACAGCAACCTCTACGCGACGCGCACTCCTGCTGAGCTACCGTCGGGCGCAAACTGGGTCTTTGACAAGCCTTTTTTCATCATCCTGAACGTGGCCGTGGGCGGGAACTGGCCGGGGAACCCCGACGCCAGCACCGTCTTCCCTCAAACCCTGGTCGTAGACTACGTCCGCGTCTATCAACGCAAGTAGACAACTCGACGCGGAAGTCCCGGCGCTTAGCGCGGTTCCCAGACGAAGGCGCCGAAAGTGCGGAGAGTCTGAAATCCCAGGCGATCGTAGAAGCGGACCGCGCCCGCATTCAGGTCGGTGACCGTCAAAGTGATTTCTTCGTAGCCGTGGCGCGCGGCTTCCAGAAACGACATTCCCATCAAGCGCTTGCCCAGGCTCATGCCCTGAAATTCTCGGGAGACGGCGATTTGAGGAATGTGCGCGGTACGACCCCGGACGGCGGTGACGGCCAGCACGGCGGCCAGCTTTTGGGTTGGCCGGTGGAGGGCGACCAGAGAAGCTTCTGGAAGGATCTCGCCGCATCCCCGCTGGGTCATGATGTTTTCGACCAGATGAGTCGTTCCAGCGAGTGAAACGTATTGGTCATTAATGTGACCATCCACGTGGCCACGGTAAGCGCTCAGAACCACCTCGGCGGCCCCGCGATCGTGTTTGCGTTCCCAGGGGGTGATTTGAAAGCCTCCCAGGCTGGAAGGCTGGGGCCGGCTGCTCTCCCCCCCGGTTGCAGAATAGCTTCTTGACGCCGACCACCCCGCGGAAAGCGGCAGGCACATGAAGCGCCGAAGGAAGCTGTCGAAGCCGTGAGCGCGAAAGCACGGTTCGAGTTGCTCCATCGCGAAATGGGGGAGTTGGGTCTCCACGCGCCGGAGCCCGGGCGTGGCCAGCAGGGTTTCGATCACGTGCTTCAGCAGGACCAGAGCCGGCTCCAGGGGTTCGCCGTTGGGGGCTACGAACAGGCTGCCAATCAGCCCCTTCTCGCCTTCGTAAAAAAAGAAGCTGTACCCGCCGATATTCCCATTGTTGACCAGCGCGTAACCGGAAAGGCGTTTCTCCTCCAGGCAGGAGGAAATCAGGCGCTTCGGCGCCGTGTAGTCCCAGCGCAGTTCGGTGTCCCACGCGCCGGACTCGGCGTCCAGCAAGGGTTCGAAGGCCTGGGCGCTGAACTGGCGAATGTCGATGATTTCGGGCGTCAAATCGCTTCCTCTTACCTCCCCCGTGGACGGGGGGGCGCCCCTGCCGGGAGCAGTCTCCAAGCCCTTGCCCAGCCATGCGGGCAAAAACTCGGCGGGGAGTATAACGCAAAAACGCCCGGAGCATCACGGGGGCTTTGGTTTCCCGGATCTTCCGAGGGCCAGGAGCGGATTCCGTTCCAGGGGCCGGTTCGATGCGGCCTTTCGGTCGCCGGGGGATGAAAGTTTTTGTCGAGCCGGAAAAATGATTGTGATAGCATCAATCGTTTGCGTGTGCACGCGCTCGCAAGTCCACTGATGAGCGGAGTTTTCTAAAGACATATGGCGCGCAGGCGAGCAGTGGCGGTCGCCGCTCCTTCGCGGTTCTCGGGTGAACTGGCCGGACGGATGGTCCGCCCGGTTCTAATCTTGTTCGCCGTTCTCGTCCTTGCCCTGGGAGGGCTGAGTGCTTATCTGCTGTACAACGTCATTACGGCAGCTAATACGACCGAAACCGTCACGCCCCAAACTTCCTTCCAAAGCAATTATGTGGCGCTGAGTTTTACCGACTCCCAAGGCGGCGAGCATGACGGCTGGCTGCTGGTCGGACTGAAGGGAGCGCCAGCGATCATCCTTTGTCATGGGTACAACTCCAACCGGTCGGAGCTGTTATCGTTGGGAAGTGTGCTGCGGCAAAACCATTTTAATGTTTACCTTTTCAACTTCAGCGGTCCCAAGACCAAGCATAAGTACTCGGACTTGGGCTTGTGGCAGACGGATGATTTGCAGGCGGCGATTGACAAAGTCATCAAACAACCGGGCGTGAATCCGCACCGGGTGGGACTCTTCGGAGTGACGACGGGGGGCTACGCCGCCCTGGCAGTCGCCCAGCAGAGCCCGCTGGTGAAGACCCTGGTGCTCGACACCGCCTATGTTGACCCCCATGAAATGCTCGAGGCCCAGGTTGACCAGTCCCTGGGCGGGTCCAGCAAGTGGTTCCGCATGCTGCCGAACGCCGGATTCTATCTTCTGACCATGGGCAGAAAGCGACCGCCCATCCTGGCGGATATGGCTAAATTGGGGGGCATGCCCAAACTCTTTATCCAGGGTAAGGATTCTGACTTACTGGCGGCGGCCACGGAAACCCTGTATGACAGCGCTCCTCAGCCCAAGCGGATACTGGTCCTTAATCATTCCTACACGGCCCTGGCTTCGGGCGCGGTGAAAAAGGAATACGAGGAGCAAGTCCTCAACTTTTTCCTTCAGAACCTGCCTCTTCGGGCCGACTGAAATCTTCCTCTCCCTGTTTGCCGAGGCCGGTCTCTGACGGCGGCCGCTTTTGCCAGGATGACGGGTGGGTGAGGGTTGAGTGGCTTCCGTGATGGTCAACAAATCCGAACCCGCCACGGCACCGGTTGCCGGGACCCGCAAAACGCAGCGGTCGGCGTTGCGCCACCGGGTCGAGTACCTGGCCGTGACCGGCCTGCTGCGTTTCTTGGGCTGCCTACCTCACTCAATAACCCGCGGTGTGTGCGCAGTCCTGGCGATGTTGTGTTACTGGTTCTGGCCGCGGCTCCGTCGAGTCGGCCTCTTCAACCTCCGCCTGGCGTTTCCTGAGTGGGAAGAGTCCCGCCGCCGGCGCGTGCTTTCCGGATTGTTTCGAGGTTTCGGCAGGATGCTCGCAGATTTCTCCCACTTTCCCCATCTCAACCGCAATAACATCGAAAAACTCATCATCTACGATGGTTTCGAGAATTTCGCCCGCGCCCGGGAACTGGGGAAGGGCGTGCTTTTTCTGACGGCTCACTTCGGCAATTGGGAACTCAGCTCGTTCGCGCACGGCTTATACGGCTATCCGCTGAATTTCCTGGTTCGGGAGCTGGATAATCCGCTGCTCGACGCGCTTATCAACCGCTACCGCTGCCTGAGCGGCGGGCGCGCCATCGAGAAGCGGGAGTCAGCCCGCGAGATCCTCCGCGCCTTCCAGCGCGGCGAGGCCGTCGGAATCCTCTTCGACCAGAATATGCTGGTGTCGGAGGGCGTGTTCGTAGATTTCTTCGGCAAACCCGCCTGCACGACTTCGGCGCCCGCCCGGTTGGCGCGAAAGTTGGGGGTGCCGATCGTGCTGGGTTTGGTGATTTGGGACGACAAGCTGAAGAAGTATCGCCTGCGCTTTGACTCGGTCGAGTGGATTAAGTGCGACGACCCGGAGGAAGAGATCCTCGCCAATACGGCCAACTTCACGCGCCGGCTCGAGGATTACGTCCGCCGCTACCCCGACCAATGGCTCTGGGTGCATCGCCGCTGGAAAACGCGCCCGCCGGGCGAGCCGCCGCTGTATCTGTGAGGAGAGAGGTCAAAGTTGAAAGTTCAAAGTTGAAAGTTGAATGTCGAAAGCCTGCGTTCCGATTCTCTTTCAACTTTGAACTTTCAACTTTCAACTTTCGACTTTTGACTGAGGTGTCAGCATGACAGCATCAGACATCGCCGAGCTCTTAGGTGGAAAACTTGCTGGTGACGGCGCCCAGGAGATTCGCGGTATCGCAGGGCTGGCGAGCGCGGGGCCGGAAGACCTGACGTTTGCCGAGGGCGAGCGCGCCCTGGCGCAGGCGGCCGCGTCCAGCGCGGGCTGCATTCTCGTCCCGATGGGCGCAGCGGTTGAGGGACGGACGACGATTGCCGTGGCGCAGCCCAAGCTCGCCCTGGTGCGCGCGGCGGAGGCGCTCTGCCCAAGGTCGGTTCCCGTGACGGGAATTCATCCCACGGCGGTGATTGCTCCTGACGCGCGCCTGGCGGCGGACGTGAGCGTGGGCCCGTACGCAGTCGTCGAGAGCGGGGTTTCGGTCGGAGCCGGAACTTGCCTGGGCGCGGGGGTTTTTCTGGGAGAGGGTTCGCAGGTCGGCGCGGGGTGTGTGCTCTATCCGCGGGTCACGGTTTATGCGGGCGCGAGAATCGGCGACCGAGTGTTTCTGCACTCGGGCGTGGTGATCGGCTCGGACGGCTTCGGCTACGTTTTTGCCGAGGGCAGATTTCACAAATTCCCGCAACTCGGCCAGGTCATCCTCGAAGACGATGTCGAGATCGGCAGCAACTCGACGGTGGATCGGGGTTCGCTCGGTGTTACCGTGGTGGGGCAGGGGACTAAGGTGGATAATCTCGTTCAGATCGCGCACAATGTGAAGATCGGGCGCCACTGCGTAATCGCCGCGCAGACCGGTATTTCTGGAAGCTGCGAGATCGGCGATTATGTGGTGATGGGCGGACAAGTGGGCATGGGAGACCACGCCCGCGTGCAAGATGGCGCCGTGCTGGGCGGCGGCGCGGGAATTCTCCCCGGCAAAATCGTCCGCAAAGGTGAGACGGTTTGGGGACGCCCGGCGCGCCCCTTGGCGGAATTCAAGCGCCTGTACGCGCACTTCGCCAATCTTCCCCGCTTGGCGCAAAAGGTGAAGGAACTCTCCGCGCAGGTCCTGAAGCGAGGCTAGTGCCGCATTATCTCATCAAGGCGATGCGCTCTGCCGGACATCTTTTGGCCGGGTATTTCCATCCAAGCAGGGAGGAGTCGGTGTGTGCCCGGACGCACTCGATGAGCCTCTATCAGAGTTCTCGCGAGCCGCTGAGGAGAATCGAAAAGGCGTCACGGTGGCAAAGCAGTCTATGACTCAATTGCTTCGAAACCGTTCCACGCGCGTTCTGGCCATTTGGGGCCTGATCCTTGTCCAGGCGCAGCTCCTGTGGGTGACGGAACTCCATCACGACGGTGAAGACCAGATTTGCCCGACCAGCAGTGTTCTCGGTCGGGATGATCACAACGAAGCGCCCGGGAGTGCGGAACGGCCCATTTGCCTCGCTTGCCGCGTCGCGCAAGAAAGCTCGGCGGTCCCGGTGGCGGGCTCCCCGGCTGTGGGCCCCGACCTGGTGGTTCGTTTCCGCCCCTCTTGTTCATCCCGGCGCTACACTGCTTCGGATTTGAGAGTCATCCCCGCGCGCGCTCCCCCTGCCCGCTAAGAGTTCTTCAGTGCCTTCCGCCGCTGACGGCGATAATCAAGATCCTCATTTCTCTCGAAATGTTTTCAGGAGTGTTGCAATGAAGCGAATCGCTCTTCTATTCGGTTGGCTCTTGATTCTGCCGGGCCTGGCGCGGGCGCAGGCCGCGGACGAAACGCAAGTGAGGCTGAGAGCGCTCGAAGACCGCATCATCGCGCTGGAGGGGGAGATCCGCGCCCTCAAAGCGGCGCAGGCGGCAAATCCGCCAGTCGAAAGCGCGGCCAAGCCTCCTGAGCCGGCTGTGACGACGACGGCGCCCGCTGGCGTCCAGCAACCCGCACCGGTCGTCGCAACGAGCACTTCCTCGACGCAACTTCCGGTCTATGGCGGGTCGAGCGCGGCAGCCAAGATTCTCAATCCGGACATCAGCGTCATCGGGAATTTTAACGGAGCCGTCGGACGCGACCCGAACCGCAGCCTCCCTGCACTCGAGATGCATGAGTCCGAAGTGGGCTTGCAGGCGATCATCGATCCCTACGCGCGCGGCGACTTCTTTCTCTCGTTCGGCCAGGAGGGTGTTGAGCTCGAAGAAGGCTACATCACGTTCACCTCGCTCCCAGGCGGCTTCGTTACGAAAGTCGGCAAAATGCGGTCCAACTTCGGCGTGGTGAATACTCTGCACGGTCACAACCTGCCCTGGATCGATCGTCCGCTCGTCACGGAAAGCTTGGTTGGCGGAGAAGAGGGCATTGGCGACGCGGGCGTGTCGGTCAGCCGGATTCTGCCGGCGCCCAAAGGAATCTTTCTCGAAGCGACCACTCAGCTCTACCGCGGCGACGCCGGAGACGTTTTCCGCGCCACGCGGCGGGGCGATGTCCTGGCGGTCGGGCGGCTGCGGGGTTACGGCGACTTGTCGGAATCCACCAACCTCGATTTCGGATTTTCCTACGCTCGCGGCCACAACAATGTGGGCGCGGCGTTCCGTACGCAACTCTTTGGAGTGGACGCAACCTTTCGCTGGAAGCCTCTGCGCCGCGCCATCTACAACAATTTCCTGACGCGAACAGAACTCTTCTGGAGTCACCGCCAGGAATTGGCTACGGTCCAGAAGGCGTTTGGGTTTTATACTTCTGCTGACTATCGTCTCAACCGCCGATGGACGCTCGGTGGACGCTACGATCGCTCCGGGCGGGCGCAAAACGCCGCGCTCACCGACAGTGGGATCTCTCCCGTGATCACTTATTGGCCGAGCGAGTTCAGTCAGATTCGCGGGCAGTATCGCTTTACGCGCTACGCCGACGGGCGCAGCGGCAACGACTTGATGTTCCAATTCTTGTTTGTGTTGGGCGCGCATGGCGCGCATCCTTTCTAGTGCCGTTCCAACTTTTTGTGGCGGGGCGCTGGAAAGGACACGTTCGTAAAGAAATTGGGGTCGGACCTCGCAGGATTAGGTCCAAATAGTTGGAACGGCACAAGGAGCACTCATGACTGAAAAACGATTCTCGATTCACTCTGTCGGCTGGGTATTAACCCTAGCCCTGTTTGGACTAGCGGTTCCGGCTCGTGCTGCATCCAAGCTGAAGATTGTTACCGCCACGACGGACCTGGCGGAATTCGCTTCGCAAGTCGGCGGCGACCGGGTGGAGGTCGAATCGATTGCGCGGGGTTATCAGGACCCGCACTTCGTGGAAGCGAAACCGAGTTTCCTGCTGAAACTTCGCCGGGCGGACTTGCTGATCGTGGTCGGCCTGCAGTTGGAAATCGGCTGGCTGCCGCCGCTGATTACGCAGTGTGGCAACCCGAAAGTCCAGATCGGCGCCAAAGGGTATCTGGATGCCTCGCAATTCGCGGAAATCCTGGAGATTCCCACGGGCATCGTGACGCGCGCCATGGGCGACGTGCACCCCTTCGGGAATCCCCACTATTGGCTCGACCCCCAGAACGGGAAAAGGATCGCCCGCGGGATTTCGAGCAAGCTGGCGGAATTGCAGCCGGAAAACGCCGGGTATTTCGAGGAACGCTATCAGGCCTTCAGCAAGCGAATCGACGATGCCGAGAAGGTCTGGGACGCGGAGATGAAACCCTATCGCGGGCGCAAAGTGGTCACCTACCACCGCTCCTGGCCCAATTTCACCAAGCGCTTTGGCCTGGATGTGCGAGGAGAAATCGAACCGCGACCGGGGATTCCTCCCGGTCCCCGCCACACCGTGGAGTTGATTCAGATGATGAAACGGGAAAACGTCAAGGTCATCCTGGTGGAGCCTTACTTCGACCTCAAGACCCCGAACGCCATCGCACGCGAAACCGGAGCCCAAGTGGTCGTTCTACTGCCTTCGGTGGGTGGAGAAAAAGAAGTCACCGACTATCTCAAGCTTTTCGACTACGATATCAATCTGCTACTGGCCGCCTTCAAGGCCGCGCCGTAGTTGCGCTGGAGGAATGAATGGAGGTCCTTCCGTTTTTGCTGGCGCCGTTTGTCGCCAGCCTGATTCTGACCGGGATCCACGCCTACCTGGGCGTGCACGTGGTGGAGCGGGGCGTCATCTTTGTTGATCTTGCCCTGGCGCAGATCGCCGCCCTGGGCGCCACGATTGCCATCCTGATGGGCATGGACCCGCACGCCAGCGGCGCCTACTGGATCAGCCTCGGATTCACTTTCCTGGGGGCGGCGATTTTCTCGCTGGTGCGGATGCGCCGCATCCACGTCCCGCAGGAAGCCTTCATCGGCATTGCCTATGCCGTGGCCTCGGCGGCCGCGATCCTCGCCATGAGCAAGGCCACGGGAGAAACCGAGCACCTCAAGGATATGCTGGTGGGCAACATTCTGGCGGTCTCCTGGCCGGAGGTCGGCCGGACGGCGCTGCTCTATGGCGCCATCGGCCTGTTCCATTACATCTTCCGGAAGAACTTCCTGCTCATCTCGATGAACCCGAAAGCCGCCGAGAGCCAGGGGATTTCCATCCGGCTGTGGGATTTCCTCTTCTACGCTTCCTTCGGCGTCGTGGTGACGTCCTCGGTGGCGATTGCGGGGGTGTTGCTGGTTTTCTGCTACCTGATTGTGCCCGCCGTCGGGGCGATGCTGTTCGCCGAGCGCATCGGGCGCCGCCTGGCTATCGGCTGGACGATGGGCACGCTGGTCTCTGCCTTGGGAGTGTATCTCTCCGTCTTGATGGACCTCCCCACAGGCGCCACCATTGTGTGCACGTTCGGCGGAGTTCTGGTGCTGATGTTTATCGTGCATCTCTTCCTCTATCATCGCGGCGCGCCGGAGGCGGCTGCCTCCGAACCGGAGTTGGCGGAAGAGGTCCAAAGGACCGTTCAAAGCTGAGATTCCTGAGGAAAGAAGCAGGTTCCCACTTTGAGTTGATGGCCGCGGGGGCGCGGCAATTGATTTTTCGAGCTGCGGTCGGCTAAAATTCAATTACGAGTAAATAGGGGGCGGGCATTTTACATTTGAGAGAGGAGTTCTGGGGCCTGATGAAACGAACGCGGAAGCAGATTGCGATGGGCGCCGGCCTTCTGGTGTTGGCCGGTAGCACGGCTTGGTTGGCAGGTTCCCCCCGGGCAGACACCGCGGCGGGAAGTGACACCGCGACACGCGAGAAGATCGTCCGCTTCGTGCATGCCAGGTTTGGCGTTCCCGACTCGACGAAACTGACGGCGGACCCACTCGCGCCGTCCCCGCACCCGGATTTCCTGACCACCACCATTACCTCCGATGACGGCAAACAGAAGCGTACCAATCCGGCGCTGGTTTCAAAAGACCGACGGTTTCTGATCCTGGGAAGCATCTATGCGGTTGGGAGCGACGCTCAGGCCGAGATGATCAAGCGCGTTCGCGAGCAGTTCAAGCTCCCCGCCACCACCAACGTTACGACAGGGCCGCCCCGGCCCTCTACCTTCCCCGGACTCTTGGCGACGACGATTACCGTCGAGGAGGGAAAGGAGAAGCAAACCCAGGATTTCTACTTGACCAAGGACAATCGCTTCTTTGTCCTGGGAAAGGTGTTCAATTTGGGCGTGGACGTAAAGAAGGCGGCTCTCAGCACCATCACCACGGTCAACCAGCCCAGCCAGGGCCCGATTAACGCCCCGGTGACGGTGGTGGAGTTTGGTGATCTCCAGTGCCCCACCTGCGCCCGCCTGCACGAGTTT
>CAZTHM010000095.1:0-10472 GCA_964613505.1 uncultured Acidobacteriota bacterium
ATACCGATTGGTACGAGTCCACCATGCATGAGCTGGTGCACCTCTTTCCACGACTTCAACCAGGCGGGGTACTGATTGTCGACGATTATGGATCCTGGGAAGGAGCTCGCAAAGCCACGGACGAGTACTTGGCGGATAAGGCGATTCTCCTGCATCGCATGGACCACACGGGCAGAATCGCAGTGAAATACTAGGGCTGGTTGCATAAAATAAATGGGTTTCGCCTCAAGTTGGGGACTTATCGAGCGGAGCCGAGTGGTTAAAAGGCACCCGCCAGGCCGGACGCTAGCGAAGCAGGACGTCGAAGCCTTTAACAGTCAGCTCGTCATCCGAGAGTGTTTGGAACGAGCGATCAAGATACTTGCGATCGATCGGAAGCGACTGCCACCTTTGCGCCGCCAGGACCTCGACTACAAACCCCGCGCGTTGGAACAGCTTCATCATTTGAGGAAAGCGAATCCTGTTTGTGTAGAAACCGGACTTAGAGAACAGCGAGCCTTCCCATCTCCGCTCAGTAAACCTGAGGTTGTTCAGGGACCCGCCGAGATGATCCTTCAGATCGACGGAGTGGGAGGAGATCCCGTCTGGCTTCTGAATTCTCCGCATCTCACACATAATCGGCAAGAAGTCGTTCTTTGGTAAATGCTCCAACACGGCATGCGAAAAACAAAAATCAACGGAGCTGGAGGGTATACTCCGCAGCGAAGGTAGGCCGTCCGTCAGATACTTCACGTTCGCGTAAGAGGAAACGTCTTCCATCGCGGAGAAATCCGGCACCTCGAAACCCTGGCCGCGGAGAAATGAGCCCAGTGCCCGGTAACCGCTCAGAACTCCACTGGCAAACGACCCAGCGTCCACGAGATAGGACGAGGTTGCTCCCATCGCTCTGGCGATGACAGCGGAGGCGAGACTGTCACCCGGACCGAGCTCGAGCATAGTGAAGCCTCCAGTGATTCCCGACCGGTTGAAGTGCTCGCGGAAGATCTCAAGAGCATGGGGAGGATCATCCATCAACCCGTGCCGGAACAACCGCAGCCGGGACCAGGCTCCATAGTTCAGAGGAAGCCTGGATAGTACGATTTTGGCAGCAACTTTCAGCTGCCAAGGTAGCGGGATTCCATCAGGTCTCATTTGCCAGAAAACCCCACGTGCACGTGCAGTCCCGGCTCTGAGAGTTGGGGAGCCTGAGCGAAAGTGAGAGCGTTCCTACGAAGAGCACGTTGGCGCCACCCGCCGGATGCGAGCGAAAACCGTTGCGATCCAGGACGCTGGAAAAGCAGGGGGCTGCTCATCCCCGCGAGTCGGTGGTGGCTTTCTGCGAGGCGGTCTCAGGCTCGGTCGAGCCGCCGTTCCAGCGGACCCGCGGCAGGATATCGCTGCGCCGGATTTGTCCGGCATGCTCCTGAATGCGTTTCAGCATGCTGTCAATCAGAACGTCGGACAACCAATTTGGCTGCAGACCTAAGCGGAGCAGTTTCTCGTGCACCGGGTGGTAGTAATGCTCCTCGGCTTCTACCCGCGGATTGTCGATGTGGCGCACCTCGACGTCCAGGCCCAGGTGTCTTGCCTGCCGCGCCACCAGTGTGGCGAGTTCCAGCACTGAGAACGTCTCGGTGAACTGGTTGAATACCCAGAACTCGCCGCGGGGGGCGGGGTTCTGCAAGCTAAGCTTGACGCATTGGATGGTGTCGCGGATGTTCAGGAACCCGCGGGTCTGGGCTCCCTTGCCGTAGATGGTGAGCGGGATGCCGGCCACCGCCTGAACGCAGAAGCGGTTCAGGACTGTGCCGAAGATCTCGTCGTAGTGGAAGCTGGTTCGCAAGCGCTCATCGAGCACAGTCTCGTCGGTCTCGATGCCGTAGACCACGCCTTGGTTGAGGTTGGTGGCCGCCAGTTTCCAGACTCGGCAGGCGAACATGATGTTGTGGGCGTCATGCGCCTTACTGAGGTGATAAAACGAGCCGGGCTGCTTGGGGAACGGCAGCACGTCGCGCCGGCCCTTGTGCTCAATCTCGATGAAGCCTTCTTCGATGTCGATATTGGGCGTGCCGTACTCGCCCATGGTGCCCAGCTTCACCAGGTGGCAAGCGGGCGCCACCCGGCGCATCACCCACAGCAGGTTCAGTGTTCCAATGACGTTGTTCACCTGCGTGGAAGCGGCATGCGCGGCATCCATCATGGAGTAGGCTGCGGACGGCTGCTCGCCGTAATGGACGATGGCGTCGGGCGCGAAGTCTGCGACCGCCGACTCCAGACGAACGTAGTCGCACAGGCTCACGTTGTAGGTAACCATGGACTGGCCGGTCACTTGCCGCCAGGCCTCGACTCGTTCCGCCAGCGGCGGAATGGGGAGCAGCGGCTGAACGCCGGCCTCTTCTTCCCACTGCCGCTTGGCTCCATTGTCGAGCAGCCCGACGTTATGGCCACACAGCGACAAGTGCATGGCGGTCGGCCATCCCAGATAGCCGTCGCCGCCCAGGATCAGGACTCTCATGCAGTGGGTCTCCCTTCTGCAGTGCGCTTATGCTTATCGCTCATCATTTCCGGAACGGTCACGAAGTTGTAGCCTTCGCCGGAATAGCGAGCAATCAGCCGCTCCGCAGCCGCAACCGTGGGCGCGCGGTCCACGCCCATCTGCCAGTGCCCGCCGTCATGCAACAGGATGACCTCGCCCCCAGTGATCTGGGCAGCCGCGAGCTGCTCGATGGCCTCCGCCGTCCCGAGCTTCCAGTCTCTCGCCGAGACGCTCCACATCACCGTGGCCAGGCCGCGCCGCGCTGCGGCCCGGAGCGTCGCCGGGCGGCGAAAGCCCCACGGCGGACGGAAGAGCCTGGAATGCTCCCCCACGGCATCGGTCAGCGCGCGTTCACAGTCGTCCAGCTCCTGTGCCAGCCGCGACCCGGAGGCAAAGAACAGGTTGGGATGCGTGTAGGTGTGGTTGCCGATGACGTGCCCGGCCTGAGCTACGGCGCGCGCAATATCCGGACGCTCGGCCACAAAGCGCCCGATCATGAAGAAGGTAGCCTTCACCTCGTGTTTTGCCAGAACGTCCAGCAGGCGCAGGGTGTGCGGGTCGTTGGGGCCGTCGTCGAAGGTCAGGGCAAGCTGGCGCGAGCCCGCGCCGCCCCCGACGAACGTCTTGCCGAAGAGTTGTGAGCGCTCGCTGACGGCGCGGTAGAAGACGGCCTTCCCCGCCGCAGCCAGCGCCCCCGCTCCCAGCCGATGTCGTTGAGAATCGGGGGTCTCCGCAGGCTGCGGCGTTCCTTCAGGAGCCATGCATTCCCTCGTTGGAGCGGTTGCGAGGGGGCGCAGGCGGCTCTCTTCTCCGATCTTCCATGGCGGCCAGATACGCTTCGGCGGTCGCTCGCAGCCCTTCGTGCAGGGAGTAGGGCGGATTCCAGTGGAGCGTCTGCCGGATGGCGGAGCTATCCACCCGCAGTGACCTCAACAAACGTTCCGCCTCGTCGTGGAGGCCCAGCAAGCTGGCGCCTGCTTCCAGAAGGCTGGTAGGGAACGGGATCAGCCTACTGCGACGCCCCAGATACTGCGACAAAAACCAGACCAGCCCAGGGGTGGAAATATCTTCCCCGTCGCTGAGCAGGAACGTCCGGCCCGCCGCTGCCGGGTGCTGCAAACACACTCGGATCGCGTCGCACAGGTTTTCGACATACATGAAGCTGCGCTGGTTCCGTACCGAACCCAGGGGCAGGGGGATTCCCAGGCGGATGAACCTCAACAGGCGATTGAAGTTTCCCGGGGCGTTGGGACCGTAGACCAGGGGTGGCCGAACCACGACCACCTCCAGGCCGGTCCCGCGCGCGGCCTCCCACAAGGCCTGTTCCGCCAGCCACTTGGACATGCCGTACGCCTCATCGGGCCTGGGAACGTCGGACTCAGTAAATGGACTATCTGCAGTTTGCCCACCATTGACCTTGATGGAGCTCAAGTACACGAGCCGGCGCACCCCGACTTCCGCTGCCATGGCGGCCAGGCGTCTCGTCCCTTCCGTGTTGACGGTGCGGAAAGCACCGAGCGGATCAGAACTGGACTCGTGCATGACGTGGACTCGGGCGGCCAGGTGGACCACGGCATCCACGCCGCTCAGCGCTTCCCCCCAGTCCGTTTCCGCGTCCACCGAGGCGATTCGCACCGTCTCCGCCTCCGAGGGAATGGCCGTATCCGAAGAACCCGACCGGGAGACAGCTCGCACCGACCAGCCATGCTGCAGCAGATGCCGGCAGAGAACGCGGCCGATGAATCCGCTGGCTCCAGTGACCAAGACTTTCATTCTTACAATCTACGTCTTCTAGTGAGAGACGCCTTCGCCCCGCAGAACTCTGATTGCGGTCAGGAACAGAATCTTCAGATCAAATGAAAAAGATCGGCGGCGGAGGTATTCGGCGTCGTATTCCACTTTCACGGGAATCGGCAGCTCGTCCCGGCCGTTCACCTGGGCCCAGCCGGTGACTCCGGGCACCAGCCGGTGCACGCCGCGCTCGGTCCGCTGGGCCACCAGGTCATCCTGATTGAACAGGGCCGGGCGCGGCCCCACGAAGCTCATGTGCCCGGCGATCACGCTGAACACCTGGGGCAGCTCGTCCAGGCTGGTTCTCCGCAGCAGGGATCCCACCGGCGTGATGTACCGCTCTGCTCCCGAGAGCAGGTGCGTAGCCACGGCCGGCGTGCCCATCCTCATGGTGCGGAATTTCGGCATGCGAAAGGTTGTGTTGTTGCGGCCGATCCGGTCAGACCAGTGTAGCGTCGGGCCCTTCGAGGTCAGCTTGACGAGTGCCGCGAGGATCAGCATCCCCGGGAGCAGGATGGGAAGCAACAGCAAGGAGACTGCCAGATCGAAGAGACGTTTGACACCGGTCACGAAGAGACACTCACTCCGCCGCCGCAACCGCCCTTCCTGGCCGCTTCTTCCAGACCACATCGTTGACGTAGTCGGTGTAGCTCAGGATAATCCGCACGACCTTCTTGGAAACGTGGTCGCAGTCATAATCGGGCGGCAACTGGAACCGTACACCTTGTCGCTGGTGTGCTGTCACTATCTCGATCGCGCGCAGAACCCGCTCCGGTTGCAGCCCCGACATGACCACAATGCCCTGGTCCATGCCTTCCGGCCGCTCGTGCGTGTTTCGGATCATCACGCCGGGAAAGCCGACGAGCGCAGCCTCCTCGGTCAGCGTTCCGCTGTCGGACAGCACGCACATCGCATTCTTCTGCAGGGTGAGATATTCGTGGAAGCCGAGCGGACGCAGAAACCGTATCTTCGAGTCGAATGCGGGTGTCCCAGGCTCTTCCAGGCGTTTGCGAGTACGCGGGTGCGTGGATACGATCACCGGCATCGCGTACCGCTGGGCAACGGCATTCAGCGTCTGCGCAAGATCCTTGAAGTTGTCGGCATCGTCGACCGTCTCCTCGCGATGGGCGCTGACCACGAAAAACTCTCCCGGTCGAAGTTCGAGCTCGGCGAGCACGTTCGACTGTGCTGCCTTGGCCATCGCGAATTCAATGACTTCCTTCATGGGCGAACCGGTCTTGATCACCAAGTCCGGCGGCAGGCCTTCGGCCAGAAGGTTCCGTCGCGCGTGCTCGGTGTATGGCAGATTCACGTCGCTGATGTGATCCACGAGCCGGCGATTGATCTCCTCGGGCACGCGGAAGTCGAAGCAGCGATTGCCCGCCTCCATGTGAAAGATAGGAATCCTCCGCCGTTTTGCCGCGACCGCCGCCAGGCAGCTGTTCGTGTCGCCCAACAGCAGGAATGCCTCGGGTCGCTCTTGCTGGAGAACGGAGTCGCATCGCGCGATCACGTTCGCGATCGTGCCGGCGGGCGTCTCGGCGGCCGCATCCAGGACGTGATCCGGGGGGCGGATCTCCAGCTGCTCGAAGAACACCCCATTGAGCTCGTAATCGAAGTTCTGGTTGGTGTGCACCAGGACATGGTCTGTCTGCTGATCCAGTTCGTGGATGACGCGCGAGAGCTTGATTACCTCCGGACGCGTGCCCACGACCGTCATTACTTTCAGCTTGCGCAGCGAGGGACTGTTCACCGTAGCAACTCCCCGCCCGGCGATGCGGCCAGCATGGGTTTCTCATCGGTCACCAGCAGGTCATGTTTGCGCAGCAGTTCCACAGTCGCGTCCAACTCCAGCACATTGTCCGCGGAGCTGAACTCCTTCTGCAATGCGTTCCGCTCCTTCGTGGCGCCCGCCAACTCGGGCAACATCGGGAGAATGGCGTAGTACCCCCGCCGCTTGACGCAGTGATTGATTTCCTCTTCCGAGACCAGGATCTCGTGCACCTTCTCGCCCGGGCGCACGCCCGTAAACCGGATCTCGATCCTGCGATCACCGATCAAGGCTTTGGCGACGTTCAGGATCAACGCCGCCGGCGCACTGGGAACATAGATCTCGCCGGCCTTGGCCTCAGCCAGCGCGACCAGGACTGTGTCCACTGCTTCCTGGAGGCTCAGCAGAAACCGGGTCATTTCCGGCGCGGTGATGGTGAGGGGCCCCCCGGCGCGAATCTGGGAGTGGAACAGCGGGATGACAGATCCTCGGGAAGCGAGCACGTTGCCGTACCGCACTGCAATGAAACGCACTTTGGGATTCAGAATCGCTCCCGAGATGAATATCCGCTCCTGGATCGCCTTGGTCATCCCCATTACGTTCACCGGCTTGCACGCCTTATCGGTGCTGACAGCAAGCACCGTCTCGGCCGGATACCGGTGCTCCTGAATTGCTCGGACGATGTTCCAGGCGCCCATACAGTTGGTGTCGATCGCCTGCGCCGGGAAATACTCGCAGGTGGGCACCTGTTTCATGGCTGCGGCGTTGATCACGATATCCACATCACGAAGGGCAGAGCACACGTCGGCATAGTTGCGCACATCGCCGATGCGAAATTCCAGCGCGTTGAGGAAGTTCGAGTAGATCACCTCGTCCGTAGCCACCAGCTTGTGCAGGTACGCCATGCGCATGTCATGCTGCTTCGCTTCGTCGCGCGAGAGGACTATGACCTTGCGCGGCGTGCCGTGCTCACCGGACAGAACGCGATGCACGAATGTCCGGCCCATGGAGCCGGTACCGCCGGTCACCAGAACTGTCTTGCCGTTAAACATGGGGGATGGCTGTCCTCCTTTGCAGGCAGAGTTCAGCGACCATTGCATCCCAGCTCGGTGGCGTGTAGCCAAATGTGCTGCGAAACCGGGTGGAATCGAGGCTACGGTCGCAACGTAAGGTATCGTCCGGCACCACCTCCGTGGACAGGCCTGCCTGGGCCTTGATCTTGCATAATAGCTCGTACTTGCTGATTGGTTCGCTGCTGGCGTGATACAGGCCGCGCGCCTCCGGAAACTTCACCACCAGCATCTCGAGGATGCGGGCCATTTCGAAAGTGGTAAAGCCGGTGTAGATCGCATTTCGGAATCCCCGGACCGTGCCCCGCTGAGCCATGAACCATTCGAACAACCCTTGCTGGCGCTCCAATTCTGGGCCCAGGATGGAGGTCCGCAGCGTCAAGCAGTTCCCTTCCCGCAGCTCGCCGAGGTACTTGGTCAAGCCATAGAGGTCGGTGGCATCGATGGGGTCGGTTTCGCGATACTTTCCCCGCGCACCCGAGAAAACACAGTCGGTGCTGATGTGCAGGATGCGGGCGGCGAGAGGTTCGCACAGCTCCGCCAGACGGTGGGGGAACACAGCGTTGATTTCCAGACAAGGAAGCGCCTGTTTGGCCACGTCCCGCTGCTTCACGAGACCGGCGGCATTGAGCACGGCGTCGGGCCGGAACTGCGCCAGAACGCGCTGCACAGCGCTTTGGTCGCTGAGATCGACACCAAAAAAGCAGCGGGCCGCAGGGAACAACCCAAACCGATGGTAAGCCGCTTCGCCCTGCCGCATCGTGGCTTTCACCTCGAAGCCGCGGTCGGCAAAGTGCAGGAACAGGCAATGCCCGAGCATCCCGGACCCGCCGAGCACCAAGATTCTCATTGGCTTGCACCCGGCGCGAACTCTCGCATCCATCCCTCCAGCACGCTGAGGAGCTTGTTCCTTTCGAAATGCTCCTCGAAGTAGGCGCGCCCGCGCTTGCCCATCTCACTGCGCTCCTGCTCCGGAAGACTGTACATCGCGAGCACCGCGTCCGCCAGTTGGGCCGCCTCGCCGGCGGCCGCCGTAAAACCCGCCCCCGCCTCGCGGATCACGCGCGCCCCTTCCCCATCCAGTGCGGCCACGATGGGCCGGCCGCAGGCGAGGTAGGACTGGAGTTTCGATGGGATGGTGAGAACAAAAATAGGGTTCTTCCCCAAGGTCACCAGCAAAGCATCGGCTAGCCCAAAGAAGTATGGCATCCGTTCCACCGGATGTGGACCGAGAAAGTGCACGATGCCCTCCAAACCACGGCGCGCCGCCTCGGCCCTGGCCCATTCGGCCTCGCGTCCGTCTCCGACAATCACCCAACGGATGTCAGGCCAGGCCCGCAGAGATTCCGCGGCGGCCAGGATGGTGGCAAAATCCTGTGCTGCTCCGATGTTGCCGGCAAACAGAACCCGGAATCCCGCTGGCATCAGGTCGGCTTCGGGGCAATCCCCAGGAGCAGCGAGGGGGCGGTACAGTTCTTCCGCGCTATTGGGGAAGTAACGGATCTGGGCCGGTGCGACTCCGCGTTTCGCGATCGCATCGGTGAACGCCCGGGATTGGACGAGAATGCAGTCACAGTGCCGGTAGACGAACCGGACCAGCGACTCGAGCAGAGCCAGCACCCAGCGGGCGCGGAATGCGCCCACCGCCACAACCGTCTCGGGCCACAAATCCTGTACCCAAAACAAGAGCGGCGCCTTCTTGAGCTTTTTCATGACAATGGCGGGGAGTCCCACCGTGATGGGCGAGGGCTCGTAGACGAAAATCAGGTCGTAAGAGCCCCGGCAACGGAACGGCCCCAGGAGGGAGGCCGACAGCGCAAAGGAAAGATAGTTCAGAATCAGACGCAGCTTGCTGTTCTTGCCACGCGGCAACAGCGGCACCCGGTGGATGGTGATGCCACCCCACTCCTCTCGTTTCCTTCCGAACATCCGGTACCCTGGAAAAAGCGCTCCCTCGGGATAGTTTGGGTGCCCAGTCAGCACCGAGACGCTGTGGCCCTTCTCTCGGAGTCCCAACGCGAGATCATTGATGCGGAAGTTCTCGGGCCAGAAGTACTGGGTCACAATCAAGACTCTCATTCCACCAGCCCTTCGGTTGCGTCCAGTCCCTCTGGTTCTGTTCCGTTCCGCAAAACTCTGGCCAGAAATGGCCCCCCTGGGTGTGTATGCGGAACAATCGGTGTGCTGAAAGCGGGCAGGAGGTAGGTGGTCGCACATGCTACTCCGTCCGGCCGTCTGGCTTCAAGCCTCTTGCAACTCGCGATCGGCGCCTTCCGCAAGCGAGTTCACCTCGAGCGCAGCGATGGCTTCCCATGTTCTCGTGGCGGTGGTCTGCCAATCATAGGAACGGCTCTGAGTTTCGGCCCGCTCAGCATACTCGCTCATGCGTTTCGGATCTGTAATCAGTGCGACCAACTCGCGCGCAAAGTGGACTGGGTCGGCTGGGTCAAAGTAGACCACCGAGGTGCCCCCGAACTCCGGCATGGGCGGACGGTTGGAGCAAAGCAGCGGCCGGCCCGCTGCCATTGCCTCCAGCAGGATGTTGGGACAGTTCTCGCATTCGGAGGCGAAGATGTTGAGATGCGAGTGCGCGTACACCGCCGGAAGATCCGCGTAGGGCACCATACCGGCCAGCAGGATGTGCTCCTTCAGGCCGAGCGCATCGATCTCGGCGCGAACTTTCTTGCCGTAGGGTGCATACTCGGGCCCGACGAATACCAGCTTATCCCGGACCCCTGCACTCCTCGCCAGCGCATAGCCGCGCAGCACCTCGAGTTGTGCCTTGTAGACATCTAGAGTGGACACGTAAAGGATGTAGTCCCCGCGGGGCAGCCAGCCCGGGCGCTCCACCGCCGCCGCCCGGAATGCCGGAGAGATGCCATGGGAAATGACTACTGCCTGCGGAACCGCGACTGCCTTGGCCACCACTTCGCGTCCGTGCTCAGAGACGAAGATGACCAGATCGGCAGCGCGCATGCTGGCGGTCATGGAGCGGCGCAGTAGATGATTGCGCAGGCGCATATAACTCCACCTGTACTTCGCGCATTGCTCGGGAGCAAACGGCAGCATGTTGCGGAACATGCTGACGCGTTTCCAGGGCCCAGGGGGACCCGGGGAGGTCCCGGACGGAAGAAAGAGCACATCGGCCCTCAGCCGGCGCAGCAGGCTGGGCAGACCAACGCTTTCCCACAAACGGCGAACCAGCGGGTTTTCGATCGGCCAGTGCACTTTGACGCGATGCACGTCTGGACGGTCGGGCAGCTCGAGCGAGTCCGGGGCTGCCAGATACACCTGCAAGCCCAACTGCTCAGGCAAGAAAGCCAAG
>CAZTHM010000096.1:0-10457 GCA_964613505.1 uncultured Acidobacteriota bacterium
CGCCGGCGCGTAAGTGGCGCGCGCTGTACACTCCCAAGTTGAATCCCGCCACCGGAATCCCTCCGCGCGAAATCCAGCGGCTGTACTTCCACCCCGCAGAAACCGTTTCCTCCACGCGGTCGCCAGTTGCCACCAGGGTCAACCACTCGGGGTATTGAAACGTCAGGTCGTAGTTGGCGCGAGGGAAAAGGCTGCGGTTGGGATACCAACTTCCTCTCTCGCCCACTTTCAGCACCCCGTTGCCCACGTCGGTGATGACGTTGCCCTGGTAGGCAAAACTCAGCCGGAAACGCTCCCCGGCCGGATGCGGCGCGGGCAGAACGACCACAATCCAATCGTTCCCCCGTGCCGCCACCTCCGATTCTTCCAGCGACGGGTTTTGGAAAAGGGCAAGCTTCTGTCCCGCTTCGTCCCGGACTTCCCTCAACTTCAGGAGGCGCGACAACTCGAAGGCCAGCACCCGGTCGGCTCCGGAGCGCGATTCCATTTCCAGGTCGGCGCGCCCCTCCAGGCTATTGTCAATGCCAATGCGCGTGTCAATCTTGTAGGAAATCACGCGAATCGGACCGACCAACAGATCGGCGGGCTGCTTTTCGCCGCGTTGGCTGGGAAAGGAGCACCAGACGTCGGCGAAGGGTCGGCCACGAGTGCGCCGCACGGCGCCCACGCGCACCGCCTCCTCCAGGCGCTCGTCCACTTCCACCTGGAAGATTCCCAGATCCTTGCCCTCGACATAACTGTGAAATGAAGGCAGGTCCCGCCGGCCCAAAAGATCCATGAGGATGCGCGTCGAGTATTCGGGGTTGAGCCGCCGCACCACGGGATTCCATTGCTCGGCAAAACCCGTGGGCGGCTCGGGCTCGTCGGGATCGGGACGGCGCGCCTTGGCTTTCAGTTCCTGCGCCGTCTGATCGGTGAAGCGCATGTAAATCAGACGGAACTGCTCTGCCAGGATCGGCGATGCCGTGAACCTGGCCAGGCTTCGCTTCTCGACGGCGTCGGGCGGGATCATCAAGACCTCACCCTCGCCGGCAAAAACTGCACCGGTGATTTCACCGTTCACCGCAGCGAAGAACCCGATGGCGCCGCGATTGAAATAGAAATTCACCCGGTCGCGCTGGATTTGCGCGTCGCGCAGGAGATAGACCTCGGCGGGATCGATTTCAACTTCGTTTAGTTTCTCCAGCAGCTCTGCCGGGTTGGCCGCTGACTGCGCGCGCAGCAGGCCTCCCGCCAGCAATGCCACAAACGTCCCCAGCCCGAGGATGTTTGACCATTGAATTTCGAGTTTCCAGTTGCCGGTTTTCATTCTCCCGCTTTCAGTCTCTCGCCACAGTCACCCGTCGCCCTGGCGAACCCACTTGGCTGCCGGCAAACCTAACTGTAATCTCTCGGGCAGTAATGTCAACCCGGCATTCGGGCCGCAGACTTGGGCGCCCTTTCAGATTCGACTGTCCAAGCCGTGACGAGCAGATTGTCCGCCTCGGCGCTTGCGGCACCCTCACCTTGCGACGCCGGAGCCCTCTTCCGGGAGGAGAATAGATGGCGTCAATGGGACCTTTTCCCCCAAGAATAGCCCGATTCTGACCAAATCGCATATGACAAAAGTGCTCTTTTTGCTCTAACACCTTTTGTTTTCAACTACATTCCAGGATTATACCTAAGTCCTTTCATATCTGTAAGATTACGGTGTCGTTCCAGACTTTTTGGAAGCCGGTCCTTTGTTTTCAACAACATTCCGGCTTCGTTCCGCGTTTTTTCAAGTAACTTTATTTTTTCTCCCTCGCAGCATCCCTGACGGTTCACTGACCGCCCCCTCCGTAGACCTGGTCCGGCCACATCTCGGTCGTATTGTCCGAGTCCATTCGAGTTTCCCCAGGCGGCTCATTCTGCGTTCCTGCCGTGGCCCAGGAGTCTTGCCGGACTCACCTGCAGCATAGACTACAATTATAGCACAGCTAATGGACTTTGTCAAGAGAAAAAGGGTCCGACCCGGCGGCATCGATGATTCGTCAAGATTGGGCGAGCGCCGCTCGCTCCGCCATTCCTCGACGCAAACGCACCCGCGGGTGTATCATCGCTGACAGGATGCAGGGCAGCATTCAGGCAGGCGGGAGAAGACACGGCGGGTCACGAGGACCGGCGCGTGTCGACTCCCCAAAGCACGCGGTGGTTTCTAAGGTGACGTTCCCGCAAGGGCCTTCGATGCTCACCGCGCTTTTGCGGAGCCTGCTGCTTTCCGGATTAATTCTTTCCGTCGCCCTCGTGCCGTCCACGCTTTTCGCCGACGTTATCTACCTGAAGAACGGCCGCAAGATTGTCGCCGCAGTGGCGCGCGAGGATGCCAGGCAAATCTATCTGGTCCGCGAGGGCGGCGAGTACGCGCTGCCACGGTCACTGGTCGAGCGCGTTGAGAAATCGCCTCCCCCTGCGGCCGAGGAGTCTCCCGCCGACTCCGCAGAACCCCGCGAGCAAGCGCGCGACCTTCCCCTGCCTCCGCCACCCTCCGCCGAGGAAACCTCCAGCTCTCCCGTCATCAAGGACGGCATCATTGACGAAGGATACTTGCGCCAGCTTGATGACGAATTCAGCCGCCGTCCCTCGGCTGAGAGCCAGCAGCGCCTGAAGCAGGGTTACCGCGAGGCCGCGATTTTCCAGGTGCGCAAGGGTGACGCGGAGGCCGCCATCGACCGCTACCGCCACGTCCTCCGGTCGGTTCCCGACGACCGCAGCACCACGCTGGCGCTGGGTTATCTGCTGGTGACGCAGAACCATTTCCTGGAGGCCATGGATCTGCTGTTGCCCGCGACGGACCGCAAGCCGCGCTCGGGCGATCTGCACGTGCTGCTGGGCTCGGCGTTCTATGGCATGGAAAACCTCGATCAGGCCATCGCCGAGTGGAATAAGGCGCTCGACATCCAGGACAACCCCAAGGTTCGTGAGGCCGTCGCCAAGGCGGAGCGCGAGCGCGACACCACCAGCACCTACATGGAACTGCGCAGCGACCACTTTCTGCTGCGCTACGAAGGGCGCGAGGTCGAGGCGCTTTCCTCGGAGGTTCTGCGGACGCTGGAAGTGGATTTCCGCGACCTGCAACTCGAACTGGATTTCTCGCCGCGCGAGACGATCGTGGTGCTTCTCTATCCCAACCAGGCGTTCCGCGACATCGCACGCTCGCCAAGCTGGGTGGGCGCAGTGAACGACGGCAAGATTCGCGTACCGGTTTCGGGCCTCAGCGCCATGACCCCCGATCTGGCGCGCGTGCTGCGCCACGAATTGACTCACTCTTTTGTTCGGCAAATCACGCTGGGCCGCTGTCCCACTTGGTTCAACGAAGGCCTGGCGCAACTCGAAGAGGGCGCCACCACGACCAGCCTGGGGACGCAACTGGCGCGCGCCTTCGTCGGCGATCACCTGCCGCCCTTCACGGCGCTGGAAAGTTCATTCATGGGATTGTCCGGCGATCAGGTCGGGCTGGCGTACGCCAAATCGCTGGCCGCGCTGGAATACCTTCGCGACACTTTCGGCATGGTCGAGGTCCGCCGCCTGCTCAAAGCCCTGCCCGGCAACACGGACATCAACTCTCTTCTCCAGGACGAACTCCGTCTCAACTACTCGGCCTTCGAGCAGGAAGTCGCCAATTACATTGTGAAAAAGTACGGCGCCTAGACGCGCGCAAGGGCAAGACAGAGTGAGCGGGTCGAGATCTAGAGACTCGCGATGAGTGCGGCCAGGAGCGCGGCGCGGCGTGGAAGCTCGCGGATAATGACGTGCTCGTGCACGGCATGCGCGCCGTCACCCACGCCCCCCAGGCCGTCGAGTGTGGGAATGCCCAGCGCGGCGGTGAAGTTTCCGTCCGAACCTCCGCCCGTGGAAGCCTCGGTAATTTCCATGCCGAGTTGGCCGCCCAATTCTTTCGCCCGCCGGAACAACTCCGCCGCCATGGCGCGTTCCATCGGCGGGCGGTTGATTCCGCCGCTGATTTCGAGACGCGCTTCCGGGTGAATGGGCTTCAGGTTGCGGACCTTCCGCTCGAGCGGGTCGCGATCCTTCCACCGCGGGATTCGAACATCAACCGAGGCCGACGCGCGCTCGGGCACGACATTCGAGCGAGTACCACCTTCAATCACTCCGACCGTGATTGTCAGGCCCTGCCGCGGCCGAGCGAACTTTTCAATCCGCAGGAGTTGCTTCGCAAGTTCGCTGATGGCGTTCACGCCCGCGCCCGGATTGATGCCGGCGTGAGCCGAGCGCCCATGCACGGTGATGCGGAACTCGCCCACGCCTTTCCGCGACGTTTTCAGCGCGCCACCCGCCGCGGCAGGCTCGAGCACGAGCACCGCGCGTGCCTTTCGCGCCTCGGCCAGGAGTTGCCGGCGGAAGGCCACGCTGGACGTTTCCTCGTCGGAGTTGAGAAAGAATCGCACCGCGCTCGTCGGCTCGACGCCGCACGCCCGCAAGGCGCGAATGGCCCAAAGCCCGCAAACGATTCCGGATTTCATGTCAAAGATGCCGGGGCCATAGGCTCGGCTCTTGCGAATGCGAAACGGCATCCGCCGGAGCGTTCCAGTCTCCCAAACCGTGTCAAGGTGGCCGAGAATAAGGATGGGCTTTGACTCGCGGCGCTTTTCCCCCCAGAATTCCGCGATGATCCCCGACCCGGCCGTGCGATGGCGGAGGATGCGAACCTTTCCGTGCTCCTTGCGAAAGCGGCCGGCGAAGAAAGCCGCCATCCGGTCGACGTCCGGTTTGGAAAAAGTCGGAGATTCGATCTGCACCGCCGCCTCGAGGCACTTCAACATTTCGTGGCGCGTTGACTGGCAGTAATCTAGCAATGGGCGTGGGTCCAAGTTCACCCCCAAAAAGAATTGAATCATTGATTCATTTGTTCATCGCTTCATTGAACATCGAGGCGAACGCCGCGCTCGAAAACGTATGACACTTCCCCAAGTCTTCGCCGCAGATCTGCAGTTCAATGATTCAATGAACCAATGGATAAATGAATCAATCCGCGACGTTTCTTGCTGACAATCAGCCGCGGTTCATTTTATCCTAGACCGTTATAAAGTTATCAAAAGAACCCGCGGATTGGGTCTCTGGCAAGGAATGATCCCTTGAGCAAAGTCTCGTTTGCCCTCCTCATCCATTCCCACCAGCCGGTCGGAAACTTCGACCACGTCATCGAAGAGGCTTATCAGAAGTCTTACCTGCCTTTCATCCAGGCTCTCGCCAAACATCCGCGGGTGCGGCTTAGCCTCCACTACTCCGGAATTCTCCTGGAATGGCTGGAACACCACCACCCTGAGTTTTTCGCTCAACTCAAGGAACTCTCGACGCGCGGCCAGGTGGAACTGGTGGGCGGCGGTTACTACGAGCCCATTCTGCCGATGATCCCCGACCGCGACAAGCACGCGCAAATCTGCAAGATGTCGGACTACATCCACGCGCACTTCGGGACGGCCCCGAAAGGCGCCTGGGTGGCGGAGCGCGTCTGGGAGCCAGGACTGGCGCGGCCGCTCGCCGAGGCCGGGGTCGAATACGTCATGCTCGACGACACGCATTTCCTGGCCGCCGGGCTCGACCCCGTGGAACTCCACGACACTTACATCACCGAGGAGGGCGGGTATCCTCTCCGCCTGGTTCCCAGCCTGAAATCCCTGCGCTACACGATCCCTTTTCAAGAACCGGATGAGACGCTGCGCGTTCTACGAGAAGGAATCGGCCTGCCGGCAGCGCTCTTTGCCATGGGCGACGACTGCGAGAAGTTCGGGGTGTGGCCGGGCACCTTCGCGCACTGCTACACGAATGGATGGCTGGAACGGTTCCTCAGCTCGGTGGAATCGGGGCGCGAGTGGCTGGAAACGACAACGCTCTCCAACTACCTCGCCGCACACCCGCCGCGGGGCCGCGTCTATCTCCCTACCGCGTCCTACCCTGAGATGATGGAGTGGGCCCTGCCCACGCCAGCCTCGCGCGAGTTCAAAGCCTGTGTGGAGGAAATCGAACGGTCTCCCCGTGGCGACCGCTTGCTGCGCTTCCTGCGCGGCGGGTTATGGCGGAACTTTCTCAGCAAATACGCCGAGTCGAACCAGCTCCAAAAGCTGATGCTGGAGGTCAGCCGCCGCTTCGATGCGGCGCGCCGCGCCGGCCCGGGCGCGGAAAAGGCGGCGCCCCTGCTTGTAGAAGCTGAGACGCTCGTGCTTGCCTCACAGTGCAATGATGCGTATTGGCACGGGGTGTTCGGCGGACTTTATGCTCCGCACCTGCGCAGCGCGCTGCTGCACAGTCTTATCAAAGCCGAGGCCGTGCTCGATCGCCTGGAAGGCGGATCGGGGAGCGCGGGAATCCGTGTGACCTCCACAGACTTCGACGTCGACGGCCATCCGGAGATTCTTTTTCAGCACGCGACGTTCGGCATGATTGCGCGCCCGCATGACGGCGGAACCGTCTCAAGCTTGCGTTTCAAGCCCGCCTGTGTGGAGCTGGTCAATTCCTTGATGCGGCGCCCCGAGCCTTATCACGAACTGGTTCGCCGCGAGGTGATCACGCACGAGGCGCCCCGCGAAGGCCCCGCCTCGATTCACGACCAGGTCTGGTCGAAAGAGTCGAACCTTGCGGCTTTGCTTCGCTACGACCGCTACGCGCGGCACGTCTTCCGCACGCTCGTCTTCCCCGCCTCCATGCAATGGGAGGATTTCGACTACTTGCGCCTGGACGAAAACGGTGATCTGGCCGGCGGCGCCTGGCAGGTGGCCAACCCCACGCGGCGCGCGGACACACTGCAACTTCAGCGCGAGGCACGCCACCGCATCGGCAGCGAGGACGTTCTGTTACGTGCGACCAAGACCCTCAAAACGAACGCCGACGCTGCGGTGTGGCGCCTCGAGTGCCACTCCACGCTCTCGATGGACCGCGTCCGCCCCGCGCCGCTGGCGTTGGGAATCGAATTGGTGTTCAACCTCCTGGCTCCTGACGCGCCGGACCGCTATTTCCTGGCCAACGGCGTGCGCCGCCCGCTGGAGTTCAAGGGCGAGATCAACGCGCCCCGCCTCGTCCTGGTGGACGAGTGGCAGCGCGTCAGGATTTCGCTCGACACCGATCCGCCTGCGCGCTGGTGGATCGTGCCGGTGGAGACCATTTCCCAGTCCGAGACGGGTTTCGAGCGCGTGTACCAGGGCTCGGCCATCCTGGCTGTGTGGAGGATCGAGCCGCCGTCCTGGAGGGACATTTCCTGTGCTTTGCGCGTGGAGGTAACTTCCCTCCACCCGAAACCCGGCGGCGAAGACGCCGGTAGCGGCGCGCTTTAGCGCGGCATGCCGGGCTGAAGCCCGCCGCTACGTCACTAATTGGGGTCCTGGCGGTCCGCGACGAGGGCTTGAATTCGCGTCACGCGTCTGCTAGATTGCCGGCACGGATCAAAGGGGAGCGAATTCATGGCCATTAGCCCGGAACTACTTGAAATTCTTGTTTGCCCAGCCTGCAAGGCGCCCGTCAAACTGACCGCTGACAGCCAGGGCCTGAAGTGCCAGCAATGCCGGCGCGTTTATCCCATCAAGGACGATATCCCCGTCATGCTGGTGGATGAAGCCAAGATTGAAGCGGAGTGACGCCGGTGCCCCGGCAAGAAATCGCAGCTTCGATCCTACCTTCTCTTTCGCCTGGCGCCCGCATCCTGATTATCCGGCTGCGTTCCATCGGCGACATTGTCCTGCTCACTCCGGCGCTGCGGCTTTTGAAAGAATGGCGGCCCGACCTGCGCATCTCGGTGGTCGTTGAGTCCCGCTTGCGAGAGTTGCTCGAGAACAATCCCGACGTGGACGAAGTCCTCGATCCAGGCCACGGCTCGGGGTGGACCAAGCTCGCGTCGCGAGCACGCGCCGTGCGGGAAATCCGCCGCGGGGGATTCGCGCTCTGCCTGAACCTGCACGGCGGGCCGACCAGTTCTCTGCTGACGTCCTGGTCCGGCGCGCGCTGGAAGGCGGGCTTCGAGCATTTTCGCCGGCGCGGCATCTATCAGGTTTTGATTCCGGATGCGCGCACAATTCTTAACCAACCGGTGATCCATACCGCAGAGCACCAGGCTTCCGCATTCTTTCACCTGGGTCTGCCGCGGAAGGACATCCCGCGGGCACGGTTGTTCGTGGCTCCGGCTGAGGAAGCGGCGTGGAAAGACAAGCGCGTTGCCCTTGGCCTGCCGCCGGAGCGCGATTACGCCATCCTCCACCCCACCGCCCTTTACGCCACCAAACAATGGGCGCCGGAGAACTTCTCGCGTCTCGGCGCGTATCTCGAGAAAGAAATCGGTCTTCCGGTGATATATTCTTGCGGCCCCGGAGAGTCGGCGGTGCTCGACGCGGTGGAAAAGGCCGCGGCGATCTCGGTGAGACGACTCGAAAGTCCGGGTCTGAAACAGTTCGCCGCCACACTGGCCGGCGCGCGAATCTTCATCGGCAATGACAGCGGCCCGGCTCACATGGCCGCCGCGCTGGGCCGGCCGGGCGTCGTCATCTTCGGTTCGTCGAGTTCTCGAATCTGGGGGCCCTGGCCGCCGACTGGCGGGTGGCAGATCGTGCAGAATGATTACGACTGCAATCCCTGCCCAGGCGATCGTTGCTATCGCTTCGAGCGCCCGGAATGTATTCTGTCCGTGACCTACGATCAGGTACGTTCGGCGGTGGAGAAAGTCCTGGCCCAGGTTCCGCAGTCATCGCGTTAGAAGGACTTTTCAATGGGAACAGAGCAAGCGCGCCTGGCACGCATCGTCCGCGGCTTCCGAGGCCAGACGATCGGCGTGCTGGGCGACTACATGCTGGATGAGCTGCTGCGCGGCGAAGCGACGCGCATCTCTCCTGAGGCGCCGGTGCCCGTCGTGCTGGTGAGCGATCCTCACGCGCCGCCCGGCTTCCCCGGCGGCGCGGGCAACGTTGCCGCCAACATCGCCGCGCTGGGCGGCCGTCCAATTCCATTCGGCGTCACGGGTAACGATGAAAGTGGCGAGCGGTTGCGCGAACTTTTCCGCCAGCGAGGGATTACTTGCGCTACGCTTGTCAAAGAAGCGGGGCGCGTCACCCCGCGCAAGGTGCGCATCGTCGCGCACCAGCACCAACTGCTTCGCCTGGATTTTGAGAAGCCCGCCGAAATCACCAACCGAACGTCCAGCTTGCTGGCCCGCCAATGCATCCGTTGGATGAGCCGTCTTAAAGCCTTGATTGTTTCCGACTACCGCAAGGGCACGGTGACCACGGAGTTGTGCCAGCAGGTCGTCAGCGTGGCCCGACAGCGGCGCGTCCCCGTGTTTGTTGATCCCAAGCCAGAGCGTCAAGAGATTTGCCGGGACGCCACAGTCGTCACACCCAATCTTCGCGAGGCGGAAATGATGGCGGGCGTTCCGCTGCGCGACAAGCGCCAGCTTGAAGTCGGCGGGCGGCGCCTGCTCGCCGAACTGGGTTGCTCTTATCTCCTGATAACCCGTGGAGGTGAGGGCATGACGTTATTTGAGTCGGGTGGTGACATCCACGAAATCCGCAGCGTTCCCCGCCCCGTCTACGACGTGACGGGCGCTGGAGATACGGTCATCGCGGTGCTGGCGCTGGCCTTCGCCTCTGGCGCTTCCATGAAAGAAGCCGCCGAACTCGCTAACCTCGCCGCCAGCCGGGTCGTGCTGAAGTTTGGAACCGCCGAAATTGCGCCGCAGGAATTGCTCGACGCAATCAAAATGAACTCTGCCGATTCGTGAAACCAAGGAGCAGTCTTCAAGGTTGTTGGTTGTTGGTTGTTGGTTGTTGGTTGTTGGTTGGCCGGAGCAGTTGGAGTTGCTAGACACAAACCGACGCAGCGCCCTGTCATCCTGAGCGAAGCGAAGGATCTGTATTTCATCCTTGGCCGGAAAGATTTTCCATATGGCTCACAATCCCAGACGAACGTTTTCCATCGCGGCGATTTTCGTGGCCGCTTTGTGGGTTGGCGCTGCGTTTCGATCGCCAGTCCACTTTGCCCAGACCACGGCGAGTGAACCCCGCTACGAGATTGTCGTCTCCAAAGACGTAATGGTCGCCATGCGCGACGGCGTGCGTCTGGCCACCGATGTCTATCGCCCGGCGGTCAACGGCAACCAGGCCCCCGGAAAATTCCCCGTCATCCTGGAGCGGACGCCCTATAACAAGAACGGTATCGAAGGCTGGGCGCGCTATTTCGTGCCGCGCGGTTATGTGGCCGTAGGTCAAGACGTGCGCGGGCGCTACGCGTCCGAGGGTGCCTGGCGCCCGCATCGCGACGACGTGAACGACGGCTTCGACACCGCGAAGTGGATTGGCGAGCAACCTTGGTGTGACGGCGGCATCGGCACGGTTGGCGGGTCCTATCCCGGCGGCACGCAGCACGCGCTTGCAATTTCGAACCCGCCGTATTTGAAAACGATGATTCCCGTGGATGCGATGTCCGATTACGGCCGCTACGGA
>CAZTHM010000097.1:0-10419 GCA_964613505.1 uncultured Acidobacteriota bacterium
CGGCCCCTTTGCTTGCCGCCTGGAAGGCGGCGCTACGATCCACCGGCGCGATGAAGCGATACCCCCGCCGCGCCAGGGTCTCGACGAAACGCGGATTATCCGCGTCGTCGCCTAGCGCCTCGCGAATCTTGTTGATTGTTTTGTTTAGCCCGTGCTCGAAGTCCACAAAGGTGTCCGTGGACCATAGCGATTTCTGCAATTCCTCGCGCGTGACGATCTCGCCCGGATGCTCGAGCAGCATCGCCAAAACGTGAAATGGCTGTTCCTGAATCTTGATCTTCTGGCCGTTCTTGCGCAGTTCTCCGGAGCGAAGGTCAACTTCGTAGATTCCAAACCGAACGAGGCGTGGAAGGGTTGTCGGATCAGGCACGGCAGAGCCACCCCCGCTTGGGCGAGAGTGTAGCACTCACTCTGGAGTCAATCAACCATCTTGCCATCAGGGGACACAGTCCTCTAACCCTCTACTCCCGCAGAACTTAGCAGGGAATTCACGCTTCCCCGAAGCAGGACTGCCCGTCCATTGAGGTCCCATCTCGCCTAGTCAAAAGTCGGCGCCATGACGCGATGCGCGGAGGGGGCCGAGATGAAGAACAGGTACTGGGGACTGGGGGCTGGGGGCTGGGGGAGAAAAACAGGGGGCTGGGGGCTAGGTGCTGGGGGCTGGGGTGCCGCAATGTTATTGACGATACTCGCTGCAAGCCTCCCCGGTTTCGCCAAGCAAAGCGCCGAGTCCGACCCCGACCAAAACCTCACGATCGTGCTGCACGTTTACGACTACGCTCAAGTCGAGCCGAAAGAACTGGCTCGGGCGGAGGAAGAGGCTTCCGGGGTTCTTCGGATGGCTGGAGTGAAGGCGATCTGGCTTAACTGCGTTGCGCCTGGAACTAAGGCGCAGAATGGGCAGGCATGCCGCAGCACGGCCGGGGCGCTGGTGTTGCGCGTCCTTCCTCGCGCGATGGCGGAGCGCCTGGGGCTCACCGAGGGTTCTCTCGGGTTCGCGGTGACCTCAGACGGTGAAAAAGCGGGTTTCGTGGCCAGCGTGTTCTATCACCGCGTCGAGAGCCTGGCCGTCGCTTTGGCGTGTCCCCGCGCCGTAATCCTCGGCTACGCCCTAGCGCATGAAGTCGGCCACCTGCTGCTCGGTACCAACAGCCATGCGCCCAACGGCATCATGCGCGCCAACTGGACGGAGAAAGAATTGCTTTCGGCCAGCGCCGGGCGTTTCGGCTTCTTCCCGCAACAGGCCGCGAAGATGCGAGCCGACGTGCGAAAGCGTATTACCGCCGCCGCGATTGCGGAGGCAGCTCGGACCATCCAAGCCACTAATCGCTGATGGCTCTACCGTAGTGGCGGGAGCGTCCCGAAATCCTCTTGGCTGAAGGCGCGCGGGCGGGGTTTGCGCCACCCCTACGTCCCTCTGCTTGAGTTCCGGGCGGGGCAAGCCCGCCCCTACGAACGCCCACCCACCAAAACCGCACACTCACCTTTTCCAAGCCCTTTCGTCTAAGATGATTGAGGACGGTAAGAGCCAAAGCCCCAATGGATGGCGCCTACTTGGAGCTGGCCGGAAAACTCGAAACCTCGCAGCAGGCCGAGGGCGAAGCTGAGCGTGGCCTGATTCGCCGCGCTCAACGTGGAGACCGGACGGCTTTCGACTCCCTCGTCCGCCGTTACGACCAGGAAGTGTTGCGCATGGCGCTCCGGATCGTGCGCTCGCCCGACGAAGCTCAGGACCTCTACCAGGAAGCCTTCCTCAAAGTCTATCGCTCGATTGGGCAGTTCCGGCTGGAGGCACGATTTTCCACCTGGCTCTACCGCGTGGTGATGAATGTTTGCCTGGATCATCTGCGGCGGCAAAAAACTCGCAACGAAGTGCCGGCTGGGGATGGCGAGGACGGCGAAACCGACCACACGCAGACGCTGGCGGAAGACCGGCCGGCGATGAATCCCGACCGGGCCTTTCAATCGCGCGAGATCGCCCACCGGCTGGATTCGGCTCTGGGCCGGCTGAGCCCTCGGGAACGGATGGTCTTTGAATTGAAGCACTGCCAAGGCTACAAGTTGAAGGATATTGGCGACCTCTGCGGGACCAGCGAGGAAGCCGCCAAGAATTCACTGTTCCGCGCGCTGCAAAAGCTGCGCGTGGAGCTGAAGGATCTTTGTTGAAGGAAACGGGCAGGAGAAGAGCCCATGAATTGTAGTGATATTGAAAAAACCAGTCCCCTCTACCTCTACGCTGAGCTGAGCGCCGAGGAGCAGGCGGGCTTTGAAGCGCATCTGACGGCCTGCGAGAATTGCCGGGCGCGGCACGCGGAGGCGGCTCGGTTGCACCGGCTGCTCGTCGAGTGCCCCAAGCCCGAGCCCGCGCCGGACTTGCTCGTGCGCTGCCGGCAGTCGCTCGATGGGGCGCTCGATCACGAACAGCTTGGCTGGCGGAGTCTGCTGCGCGGTTGGCTTTGGAGTTTCGGCGCCGCACCCGCCACGCGTGCCGCTGCCGCCTTGACCATGATTGCCATCGGCTTTGGTTTGGGATGGACGCTGCGCCCGCGCGCGGGCACGCCTCCCATCGTGGGGGGCGGTCAGGCGTCAACCTTTGAGGGGAGCGACTGGGGGCGGATCCGCAGCATCAACTCGGTGGCCCCTGACCCGCAATCCGGCGGCGTGAGAATCCAGATGGACGCCGAGCGCCGCGTGACACTCACCGGCTCACTCGACGATCCGCGCATCCGACAAGTCCTGGTTGACACCGTCAAGAGCTACGACAACCCCGGCATCCGCCGGGACACGCTTTACGCCCTGCGGATGCAAACCCAGGACCCCGCCGTGCGTGATGCTCTGGAATTCGCTCTCAGCCATGACGCGAACGCCGGCAACCGCCTGGAGGTTTTGCGTTTGATGCAACATACGGAATGCGGCGCCGACACCCATCAGTGTCTGTTGAACGTGGCCGAGAAGGATCCGAACGTGGGCGTCCGGGCCGCGGCCATCGACTCTCTGGTTCAGCACCTCGAGGAGGAAGGCCGGGACGAAACAGTGCTGACCGCTTTTGACAAGTTGGCGACCAGCGACCAAAACCCGTTCGTCCGGATGCGTTGCGCGGCGGCCGTTCGGGCGCTGGAAGAAAAACAATAGCAGGTGACCCATGGTGAAATGCAAAATCGCTTTGGTTATTTCGATATTGGCTGCGGCAACGTGCCTGGCGGCCGATCCAGCGGACCAACTTCGCGTCAAGCGCGGCGAACCGCAACGCCAGGGCAACTACTGGGAGGAGCGGGCTGACTGCAGCGCGCCGTTGCGGGAAGGCAGCCGGCTGATGGTTCGCGCTGATTTTGGCAGCGTCAACGTCAAGCCCGGGACGAACGACCGGATGGATTGCCAGGTGCGCCTGCGCGCATTCACATCGAACGAATCGGAGGCTCGCAGATTCTTCCGTGAATACGATCTGAGCATTCGTCAGGTCGAGAATGGTCTCTTGCTAAAAGGCATCATGACCCAGGGCAAGCATGGCCTCCGGTCCACCGGGGCGGAGTTTGAGATCACCGCCCCCGTCCGCCTCAACCTGGACATCGAAACCAAGGGCGGCAACGTGGGAGTCCAGAAACTGGAGGGCGAGCTTCAGGCGGTGACGGCGGGAGGCGATGTGCGGACTGGTGACGTGTCCGGCCCTGTCCGGGCTGAGACGGCCGGCGGAGACATCCGGCTGGGCGCCATCGGTACGCGGCTCGAAGCCCGCACCGCCGGGGGCAGCATCCGCGTTGGCGATGTGAAGGGAGACGCCACGGTCGAGACCAGCGGCGGCGAAATCGTGGCGGGCATGGTCCAGGGAACACTCCGAGCCGAAACTGCCGGCGGCGATCTGGTGCTGCGCGGGGCCAATGGAGGAATCGAGGCCCGGACAGCGGGCGGACAGATTCAAATTGGCGAGAGCGGCGGTAGCGTCATTGCCGCGACGGCGGGAGGAAGTATCCGCCTGCAGGGCGCGCGCGGGCGCGTGGAGGCGAAAACCGCCGGGGGAAGCATCGACTTGTTGCAGTTGCGTAATGCCGTGTCCGCCGCGACTTCCGCGGGTTGCATCATGGCCCAGATTGACGCTGACCAGAAGTCATTTGCCGCTTCCGACCTGCGGACTTCCATGGGAGACATCCAGGTTTTCCTTCCCGCCGGCCTTCCCTTGACGATCGATGCGGCCATCGACATGGCGGCAGGCCACAAAATCCTCTCTGATTTCCCCCAACTGAAGATTCAGGGCGAGGGACCGGTCCTCGCCCAGACCAAACTCCGTGGCGAGGGGGCCCTAAACGGCGGCGGCGAAGTGTTGCGCATCCGAACCACGGCGGGCAATATCGAAATCCGCAAACTCGACCCAAACACGCTGGCGCAACTGCGCGCGCGCCAGGAATCATACTGGGCGCGCTGGCAACAGCAGGAACAACAACGCCAGCAGAAGGAACAAGAACGACGCGAACGCGATAAGGAGTAGAATCCCGTGGACACCAGCCGAAAAGTATTCATCATCCGAGTCGGAATCGTTCTGAGTTTGCTAGTGCCCTTCGCCGTCGTGGCCAACGCCAAGCGTTGCCTGGTGCAGGAAGAAGCGAGGGAAGGAGGAGGCGCCGGGCGCCTGAAAAGTGGCGCGGTGCCGGCCCGCGTTTGGTCCACACGCGTGCCGCTGGCGCCGGCGGGCAGCGTGGCTGTCGAGAACGTGCAAGGAGACATCGCGGTCGAGGCTTGGGACCGGGCGGAGGTTGAAGTTACGGTCGCCAAGCGCGCGTCAGGGCCGGGCGCGAATCCCGACGAAGTCCGCATCGAAGTCGAGTCGAAGGATCAATCCCTGACCTTGCGCACCATCTACCCGCAGCAATCGGACGACACGGTGAGGGTGGACTACCGCTTGCGCGTTCCCCGCCAGGTCCGCCTCGAGCGCCTGCGGACGGTTGAAGGCTCCATCACCGTCCGGGGGATCGAAGGCAGCGTCAACGCGCACACCTTGAACGGCAACATCGAACAGAGAAACGTCAGCGGCAATGTGGTGGCCCGCGCCATGAACGGGAATGTTCTGGTGTCGCTGCGCGCCCTGCCGGAAAAGGACGGCGCCATTCAGATGGACACGGTGAATGGTCATCTCTTCCTCGTGCTGCCTCCCCAGGCCAGCGCCGATCTGCAATTGAGTACGGTGGCGGGACGGATTAGCTGCGACTATCCGACGTCGGTCAGCCAACTTCTCGGCGATACGTCGAGGCGGGCGCGTGTGGGGCAAGGGGGAGTCCAGGTTCGCCTGCGGACCGTTCGAGGAAACATCAGCGTGGCCGAGAGTGAGGAATTGTTGTGAACAGCGTAAGACTTTGGGAGTGAATTCGGGAGGAAACCATGAAACGTAACATTATTCCAATCCTGGGTGGTCTGCTTGCCTTGGTTTTGGCCGGGGTCGGAGCCATAACCGCTCAGGAAAAAACCTTTAACGTCCCTGTGCCGCCACCCGCCGCGGGAGACGACACGGTCATGTTCTACAGCAACGATGGCGACGAGCCGGATGAAGACGTGTTGATGGAAGCTCCGCCGCACCCTGGACAGGCGATGGCCCACGTTCAAGGGCCGGGCATGAGGAAATTCCTCTTTCGCGGGGACGAGGGCGGAGCCTGGCTCGGGGTCACGATTGGTGACGTCAACGCCGAGAAGGCCAAAGAACTGAAGCTGGCCGGCGAGTTCGGCGCTTTCGTCAAGGAAGTCCACGAGAACAGCCCGGCGGCGAAGGCGGGTTTGCTGAAGGACGACGTGATCGTGGAGTTCGCGGGAGAAAAGGTTCGCAGCGCCGCCCAAGTCCGCCGGCTGGTGCGCGAGACCCCCGCCGACCGCACCGTGACAATTGTGATTACCCGCGCCGGCCAGAACAAAACTCTGAGCGCCAAGCTCGAAGGACATGCCAACCAATTCTTCGAAATGCCCACTCCGGCGATTGCGGCGACTCCGATGCCCAACATCCACATGCCAGAATTCAACTTCTCCTGGGTGGACCGCGGAGCTCGCCTGGGCATTTCGGCCGATGAGCTGACCCCGCAGCTCGCCGAATACTTCGGCGTCAAGCAGGGGAAGGGCATCCTAGTTCGCGAAGTCGTGGTGGGCAGCGCGGCGGAAAAAGCCGGCCTCAAGGCGGGCGACGTCATCGTGGCCGTGGACGGCAAGGAAGTGCCGTCGGTCGGCAAACTGCGTCGTGCCTTGGCCAGCGACAAAGAAGCGAAGGAAAAGCGCAAAGTCGCCCTAACCATCGTGCGCGACAAGCGCGAACAGACGCTGAGCGTGGAAATCGCAGCGCCGGAGCACCTCGGGCCGCGCCGCGTTGCTTCCGTGGGGATCGATCCCGAAGAAGCTGCGGAGATGGCCGCCGACGCGCAATCCCACGCCAAGGAATACGAAGCGTTGACCCGTGAGTGGAAGGAAAACGGGAAAGAATGGCAGAAGCAACAGCAAGAGCTTCAGAAGGACTTGCAGCGCCTCCAGGAAGAGCTGCCGAAGGAAATCGAGAAGGAAATCATCCGCAACGAAACGCTTCAGGATCTGAGGAGACCGAGGGCGGTCGTGTAGTATTCCCTCCGAGCGGTCTCCCGCGTCCTGCCGGGTGAGGCTATCCAGCCTCGCCCGGCGGGCCCTACAAAACCAGAAACTGCACCACAAACAGTCCGGCGAAAACGTAGGTCAGAGGGGGACACTCGCGCCCGCGTCCGGTTGCGAGTTTGGCGACCGCAAACGAGATGAAGCCGAAGGCGATTCCCGAAGCAACACTGAAAGTGAGCGGGATCGCTACCATCGTCAAAAAAGCGGGCAGGTATTCCGTGGGCTCGTCCCACGGAAGTTCACGCACAACTTTCAGCATCATCGCTCCCACCACAATCAACGCCGGGGCCAGCGTGGGATAGCGAAGGATGGGGTTCCCGGCCGCGTCGGTTCCCACCATCACTCCTCCGCCAATCATCGAAGCCAGCGGGCTGAAGAACATCGAGGCGAGCAGCAGTGCGCCGGTCACCATATTGGCGAGCCCGGTGCGCGCGCCGTCGGAAACACCGGCGGCGGATTCGATGTAGCAGGTCACGGTGGAAGTGCCGAGCGAGGCGCCTAGCGTCGTCCCGACCGCATCGGAAAAAAGTGCGCGGCCGGAGCGCGGCAACTTGCCGTCACGCAGCAATCCGGCCTGTTGCCCCACGCCCACGAGCGTCCCCACCGTGTCGAACAACGCGAGGTAAAGCAGCACGAAGATGGCTGACGCCAGCGTGAGGGGATGCACAGAGAAAAGCCCTCGCAGATCGAACTTCCAAAATGTTGGCGCCAGATGAAATTGCGTGGCGAAGATGCCGCGATAGTGGACCAGCCCAAAACCCGCGGCAATCGCCGTCGTCGCCAGGATCCCAACGAGAATTGCCCCGCGAATCCGATACGACAGGAGCACGATCATCACCAGCAATCCCAGCACGCTGACCAGCGCGACGGGCTGGTGAAAATCGCCGAGGCGGACGAGTGTGGCGGGGCTCGAAACCACCAGATTGCCGTATTCGAGCCCGATGAGCGTGATGAACAATCCGATCCCCGCGGCGATGCCGACCTTCAGCGAATTGGGAATTGAGTCGATGATCTTCGAGCGGATTCCGGAAAGCGTCAGTAGGACGAAAAAGATTCCCGCCACCAGCACCGCCGCCAGCGCCTGCTGCCAAGTCAGGCCGAAACCCAGCGGCACCGCGCCGCACAGCGTGAACACGAAGAAGAAGTTCTCGCCCATGCCCGGCGCAAGCGCGACGGGGTAATTGGCCAGCAGGCCCATCAGGAAGGTCGCCAGCGCCGCCGAAAGGCACGTGGCGAACATCACGGCGCGAAAATCCATCCCCGCCTGCGAGAGAACACCCGGGTTGACGAAAATGATGTACGACATCGCCAAGAAAGTTGTGACGCCGCCCAGCGCTTCCTGGCGAATGTTCGTGTCGTGCGCGTCAAGCTGGAAAAATTGGACGATTCGTTCTCGGATGGTTCCTCCTTCTCCCTCACCTGTCCAGGAAAGCTGGGGTTCGTAGAGCCTTCCGAAGACCCCTTGGCTCGGCGCTAGGCTGGAGGTCGCGCGCGAATCGCTTTGGCGCGCGCCCTCAGCGTCCTGGCCTCCGACTTGCGCTTCGTTTTGCCCAGCAGATGAGCATAGTTTTCCAAAGTGGTAGCCAGAGCGGGATGGTCCGGCCCCAGTGCCTTCTCGGTGATGGTCATCGAGCGCTGATAGAGCGGCTCAGCCTGCTCGTACCAGCCTCGAGAGGTATACAGCAACGCCAGGTTGTTGAGATCAACCGCCAGGTCGGGGTGATTGGGGCCCAGCGCCTTTTCATCAATGGCCAGCGCCCTTTGGAAGAGCGGCTCAGCTTCGGCGTATCTCCCCTGCCGGCGGTAGAGCGCCGCCAGGTTGCTGAGTGTCGCCGCCAGGGACGCATGCTCCGGCCCTAGCGTCTTCTCCCAGATGGCCAGTGCCCGCTTGTAGAACAGCTCAGCGTTAACGTACAGCCCGCGAGCGTGATAGAGCGTCGCCAGGCCGTTGAGATTGAGGGCGACGTTAGGATGCCCTTCGCCAAGCGCCTTCTGGGAGATCGTCAAGGCCCGGACGTAAAGTGGCTCGGCCTCATTATAGGCGCCCCGGACCTTGTAGAGTTCCGCCAGATTGTGGAGCGTAAGGGCGACGTTGGGATGCTCGGTCCCCTGGGTCTTTTCCTGAATCGCCAAAGCACGCCGGTAGAGCGGTTCGGCCTCGGCATAGCGCCCCTGGGCGCGGTAGAGTTCCCCGAGGTTGTTCAGGCACGCCGCCACGCTGGGATGCTCTGGACCCCGTTGTTTCTCAAAGATGCCACGCGAGCGCTGGTAAAGCGGCTCGGCGTCGGCATATCGGCCCTGAGCTCTGTAAAGTTCCGCTAAGTCGTAGAGGCGCGCGGCGAGACTTTCGTCCTCGGGCGCGGGCTCGCACTGTTCCTTGTGCGCCGTGGACTGCGATGCTTCCGCTTCAACCTGAGGATGCGGCTGGTCAGCGTTCGGAGGCGCGCTTCCTGGGCCTGATCGCTGCGCGGGAAAGACCCGAGCCCCGAGCGCGAGAAGGACTAAAACAACGGCGCCGCTCGCCATCGAGCCATCCGCAGGACGCGACACGGGGGCTCACCTCTCTTGCCATTGTGGCGCTACTTTAATTCGATTGAAATGGATTCGTACGTTTCCTTGCCCACGTTGGCGAACGAATGGGTCCGGCCGGTGCCTGGGATATAAGACGCCTGGCCGGATTTCTGGTCGGTGTCTTTCGATGTGCCGTCGGTGCCAACGTCGCGCGTGGTCGAGCCGCGCAGGATGACCGAGACGTGGGGAAGCGTGTGCGTGTGCAGCGGCGTGCCTTCGCCCGGCTTGAGCAACCAGCGCTGGATTTTGACCCTTTCGTTTTCCACGATGGGCTGCGGCGGGACGACTTTCTCGCTCGCCATGTGCTGGGCAAAAAGCGCCAGGGCGGATATGGCTATTCCTACGATAACCCCTGCGATAAACCGTTTCATGATGGACCTCCTGTTCCTTTCCTCTTTTTCTGAAATCGGAACGCCGTCAGCTTTCAGCTATCAGCCGTCAGCAGACAGGCGGCCGGTGGACTGGGCTGCGCTCTGCAAGCTGATAGCTGACTGCTGACAACTATTCACGCCCGAGCAAACTGCGCAACGCTTCCGCCTGCTCGGGATTCTTGCGCAGGATTATACGCTTCAGGCGGGCGAATTCGTCGGCATCAATTCTCTGGACGGTTCCGCGCCCGCGGTGTGGACTGAAGGCCAGAATGTGGTCAAGGTCGGGCTTGCGCGTCAACGGATTTTTCAGACGCACCGCCTCGCGCGGCGGGCAGAAATCGAGCAGAGAGCCCAGGCCCGCGTCGCGCCCGTCCGACGCTGCCCGCGCCAGGCCAACCACCTGCTTGCGGTCAACCTCGTAGCATAGAAAGATGTCTCCGCGCTTCACTTCCGCGCGAAGATAACGCAGGCTTGACGCGCTCCTGATCCAACCCTCGTCGCCCAGTTCGTAAACGCCGCGCGTCCGCGAACGGAAATATTCGTCAAACTCCCAACCGCGCTTCGTGTTGACCTTGAAAACCCAGAACTTCATTGACGATTGAATGATTGAGCCATTGAGTCATTGAAGGGCGAGGCCGTCCGACTCAGCTCTACTCCGGCATTGTCCTCGCTTCGTGGTGAAGCGCGGGGGCGCGGCGACATCTTCATTTCGCTTGCGGGAGGAAGCTGATCGTTACGTCCACGGTTTTGGCGGCTTCGTTGATGGCTTGTTTGAAGTCCACTTTCCAGCCTGCTGGGGTTGCCGCGAGATAACGGCCGCTATCCTGAATGAAATCTTTCCAGTAGGTCTTATCGTACGGGTCGCCGG
>CAZTHM010000098.1:0-10354 GCA_964613505.1 uncultured Acidobacteriota bacterium
AGTCGCGCCGGCCGGTCGCGGAAGACAATCCTCTCAGCTCCTGGCGGAGCTTCGGTCTGATTCGGATTGAAAGGCGGTTAGTGGCCATGGCTGCTGGATGCTCCTTGCGCTGTCAGACATTCTACAACTTTGTCTGACGCTCGTCAATGGGTTGGAGCCAAGGAAAGCTTTCTGGCTTTCAATGCGTGGAAAAGCTACGCCGCAGCGGCCTCGGCGCGGAACGTGGCGGGCCTCCGCAGGCGGCCGGAAATGGCCTTCAGGACGACCAGGGCGAGAAACAACTGCAATCCCATTCCAACCCACACTCCCGGAGTATCCATCAAGGAACGATTCTGCTCCAGGAATACCCCCCAAGGCGTGAAGAGCTGGAAAACGAATGTAGCCCGGGAAGATGGGCCGATCGAGGCCACGAGTCCGAAGATCGAAACCGCGACATAGTAGAGACCCAGAAAGAGGCATCCTCCAACCAGCGGCCGCTTCATGCTCGTGACATTGCACCACTGTAAGAACAGGATATCCCGCGCCGCAAAAATCAGCAGGACGAGAAGTTGGACAGCGGCAGTTCCCAGATGCCACTGCTCGAGCGCAACCGCACTGCGCATGCCCAGCGCTTCCGCCGCGAGCATTAGATAGGCCACCAGAGCGGATGCCACGAGCCACGGCCACGGCAAGCCCGCCTCGGAAAAGTATCCTTCCTCGCCGCTGGCGCGCCTTCGCCACCAGGCCTTCAACTTCTCGTGGGGCGTGAGCGTGGCAAGCCCAACCAAGAACAGGAAGAATCCGTTCACTCCCACCGCCAGGCCCGAGACATGCTCCGGTTTTAGGTTTATAGAGCCTTTGCCCGCAATCGCGCTCGGGTCAAGGAATGCATAAAACAGGATATTGAGAAACGCTCCGAAGCCGACGGCTTGCCAGCGCGAGAGCAAGCTAATCTGCTCGCGATCCTTTTTCAAGTTCCTAATCATCATCAGGGCCAACCATGCACCGAAGGCAGCGTAGAGGAGAATCGTCAGCACAAAAAAGGGAGTCGTGACGCCGAAGAGCGTGGGCTTGGCTCTGGCGATGTCGGCGTCTGCTTTGTATAGGGAGAGAATCGCAGGGAAAATGCTGAGAGCTCCCAGACCCGGAAACGGGCTGAAAACAAACCCGAATGACCAGGCAATGGGGAACATCGCCAGCAAGCCAACCGCCCCGGAACTCGATTTTTCGAGCAGCATTGAGACCCACAGGCCCACCAAGCTGATGAAGAGCGCGAAAACGATCAGCAGCGCGTAGACGCCCAGCAGAGTTGCGACGCTATAGCCGCCCAACAACCCGGCCACGAACGAAATGGGCAGAGAACACGCCGTCACGAAGTACGCCATGATCGGAGCACCCAGCACCTTGCCGATCATGAGCTCCGCCGAAGTCAAGCGTGTGGTCTTCAAGAAATCGTAGGTCTTCAACTCCCGCTCTCGTGAGATCGCGTGGCCGCAATTGGAAGCGCACCAGAAGCCCAAGACTGTAAACTGCATTACGACGATCCACGCATGGAAGAGCCGGAAGAATTCTCGGAGGTCGTTGCGCTCGGCGCTCCAGCAGGAGAGACCAGCCAGGCCGCAGATCACCAGAACCAGCAGACCCGCGGTAATCGCCCGCGGCGGGCGCAGTTCAGCGCGCACGTGACGGACGTACTCGGGATTGCGCCAGAAACGGAACACCTACATCACCTCGTGCCGCGAGAGCTTCATATAGATGTCTTCGACGGTCTGCTTCACTTCTCCAAAGCTGATGAGGCGGACGCCGTTCGTAACGAGTTCGCTGATAAGCGCCGCCAAATCCTCTTCCGCAGCCGCGAACTTGAAAACGCCTTCCTGCCCGCTCAGCATGACTCCCGAGACTTTGGCGTTGGAACTCAAGCGTGATCCCACCAGCGCCTTGGAATCACCCAGCCATGCCAATCGAACCACCCGGTACTGGCTTTCCGCCGCCGTGATTTCCTCAATCTTCCCACTGCGGACCATCGCGCCCTTTTCCATCAGGCCGATGGAAGTGCAGAATCCTTCCAGCTCCGTGAGGATGTGAGAAGAAATTAGTACCGTTGTACCCTGGTCGTGCAGGTCGCGCAGCAGGTTGCGCAGGTCAAGCCGCGCCTTGGGGTCAAGCCCGGAGGCAGGCTCGTCGAGCAGCAAGATCTTGGGGCGGTGGATGACGGCGCGTGCAATCCCCAGCCGTTGCTTCATGCCGCGCGAGAGGCCCTTAATCATCTCGTCGCGCTTGACTTCGAGATTGACCTGGCCGATGACCTCGTCAATCCGTGCCGGGATGCCGCGCTCCGGCATCTTATAGGCATGGGCGAAGTAATCGAGGTACTCCCAGACTTTCAGGTCTTCATAGACCGAGAAGAAATCCGAGAGGTATCCGATGAACTGCTGCGCCCGCTCGGGTTCTTCGTGAACATCCACGCCCGACACAAACACCCGGCCCCCAGTCGGCTCGAGCAGGCCGCACGCCATGCGGATCGTGGTGGTCTTCCCTGCCCCGTTCGGGCCGATCAGGCCGTAGATTTCGCCCTCGGGAATCGCCACCTCGAGGTCGTTAACCGCCACCAGGTCGTCGAATTCCTTGCGGAGTTTTTCCAGCCGAATCATCTTGATGCTCAGCGGAGAGTCGCGGGCGCTCCAATGCTCTTACGCTTGCCGTCTTCAAAAAGTTCAACTGCCGTCAGGCCAACTCCGGAGGCGACGCCGCCTTCACCGAGGCCGCGACCCATTGCAGGTAGTTCCGCGACCCGTCGATGATGGGGAGGCAGATAATCTCCGGCGTATGGTAACTGTGGAGCTTCGCGATGGCCGCCTTGATCTCGGGAAAGAGCTCGCGCGTGCTTTTGATGAGCATGACGAACTCTTTCTCGTCTGCCAGCTTCCCTTCCCAACGGTAAATGGATTCAACCGCCAACGTGATATTGACGCAAGCGGCCAATTTCTCCTCCACCAGATGGCGCGCAATCTTCCGGCACTCGCGTCGGCTGGCCGCGGTCACCATAATCACAACCTTGTCGGTCACGAATCCTCCTCGGGGCGAGGGCGCGATGATTGCACAGAAACTAGGCCAACGATACAATAGCCGTGCCATGCCAGACAACCCCATTCATTTCGGCACCTCCGGCTGGCGCGGCGTAATTGCCGAAGATTTCACTTTCTCCAACGTGCGGCTGGCGGCGGCAGGGATCGCCAATTTCCTGCTCACCAAGACGGCGCGCCCCCATGTCGTGGTGGGGTACGACACGCGCTTCCTCTCGGAGAAGTTCGCCGACGCCGTGGCGGAAACGCTCGGGACACACGGCATCGACTCGTGGGTCTGCCAGCGGCCCGACCCCACACCGGCCATCTCGTTCCATGTCATCGCGAACCAACTCGCCGGTGGGGTCAATATCACCGCCAGCCACAATCCCGCCGAATACAACGGCCTGAAATTCTCCAGCTCCGACGGCGCCCCGGCCCTGCCCGAGGTCACGCGCGAGATTGAAAGATTTGCCGGCCTTATTCTGGCGGGCGAACTTTCCGCCAAAGGCCCGATGTTCGCCGCGCCTCTGCGCCACCCCGCCGACCCGCGGCCCGCGTACCTTGACGACCTGCGGCGCAAAGTGGATCTCAAAGTCATCGGCGAAGCTCGCATGAAGATCGCTTACGACCCACTCTATGGCACCGCGCGGGGCTACCTCGATGACTTGCTGCGCGAATCAGGCGCTGACGTGACGGTTCTCCACGACTATCGCGATGTGATGTTCTCGGGCGTCGGCCCGGAGCCGAGCGAGAAGAATCTGGCGGAGCTTTCGCAGGTGGTCCGCGAAAAGGGTTGCGCCCTGGGCGTCTCGACCGATGGCGACGCCGACCGCTTCGGCTTTGTCGATGCCGACGGCATGTGGATTCAGCCCAACTATATCCTGGCCCTGCTCGCCGACTACTTGATTGAAGTTCGGAAAATCCCCGGCGGTATCGGCCGCAGTGTGGCGACAACCCACCTGCTTGACGCCGTGGCGAAGTATCACGGCGTGCCCTGCTATCAAACGCCGGTGGGATTCAAATACGTTGGGGAACTTATCAAGGAAGACAAGATCGCGCTGGGTGGCGAAGAAAGCGCGGGCCTCTCGATCCGCGGCCACCTGCCGGAAAAGGACGGGCTCATCGCCTGCCTGCTCGTGGCGGAGGCAGTCGCCCGACGCGGCCTCTCGATCAAGCAGCAGCTCGATGCGCTCTTCAAAAAGGTTGGCGCGTTCTATCCCGTTCGGATTAACCTCTCCCTCGACGCGAATATCAAAAAACGTTTGCTCGAGAAACTCCAGCGCGACTGGGACAAGTTCGATGGCCAGAAGGTCACGAAGATCGACCGCACCGACGGTCTGAAGATGGTCCGCGAGGATGGCTCGTGGGTGCTGATGCGGCCTTCGGGGACCGAACCCGTCGTCCGCGCATACTGCGAGGCGCCCACGCCCGAGGAACTCGATCGCCTGGTCAGCGCGGCCAAATCGTTCGTCCTGAATCCATGATGCGCTTGAGCTGGGAAGATGGTCGCTTTCGCCGCACCGCCTTGCTGGCGCTGGCGCTGATTATGCTATTCCTCATCGTCCACGAACTCTTCGGAGAGCGTGGCTACCTGGCCCTGCGCCGCCGCCGCCAGGAACTTGAATCGCTGCAGCTCGAAGTGAAACGCCTGCAGGAAGAAAATCAGAAGCTGGAGCAGGAAATTAAGGCGCTGAAGTCCGACCCCAACGCCATCGAGAAGCTCGCCCGCGAACAATTGAAACTCGCCCGCCCGGGCGAGGTCATCTACTCCCTGCCGGAAAAGCCCCCCGAGAAGGAAGCCCCCGCCGCCGCGAAGAAATAGGGATCAGCCCTCAGGAGCCGTTACCTCCGCCTCGAAGACAAATATCCTCCCCCTTGACGTATAACGCTCAACGTTATACGATAGGCGGGTGATCCGGTCCTTCCGCTCGAAGGAGACGGAACGCCTCCATCTGCGGCAGCGGGTGAAACGCTTCCGCGCCATCGAACGGGTCGCGCAGCGAAAACTGGCGCAGCTGAATGCTGCTGCGGACCTGCGCGATCTGGCCGCGCCGCCGGGCAATCGGCTCGAAGCGCTGCATGGCGGTCGCCGCGGGCAGCACAGCATTCGAATCAACGACCAGTGGCGCATCTGCTTTGTTTGGCGGGAGGGGAATGCTTACGATGTTGAGATCGTGGATTACCATTAGGAGGAAGCATGTCTAAGACGCGCAAGTTGTTGCCTCCAGTCCATCCGGGTGAGATACTGCGCGAGGATTTTATGCTCCCGCTGCGCCTTAGCATGAACAAGCTGGCACTGGACCTTCATGTCCCCGTCACCCGCATCGCGGAGATCGTCCACGAGCGGCGGGGCATCACGCTGGATACCGCGTTGCGGCTGGGACGCTACTTCAACACCAGCGCGCGCTTCTGGCTGAATCTGCAGGCGGCTTATGACCTGGGAACAGCTGAAGACGAACTACGGCACTCCATCGAGCGCGACGTGCGGCCCCTGCGCACGCTCAGTGCGAATCTGGCAGTGAGGTGAGTGTCTGCATAGGAGGAAGCGCCTGCATCGACGGTTCACTTGAATCTGCGGGGAATATTGGACACATCGTGTTCTCCATGACTTCTGCGGCCGAGACGATCAACCATACTGCGTTACACCGTGAGCATTAAAGAAGCATGGGACGAATCCCCCACAGAACGCAATGAAGTCACGGGCCTTCTGGTCACACCAGAGCGCGATTCTATTCGCCTCCTGACGTGCATTTGCTTGCCTCGGGATTCCCCACAAACGCCTGCAGACAATGCTGTCGATTAGGTCATCTCCAAACTCAAACCGCGTGGAATGGATGTCTTGGCCTGCTGTCATAGATGACTTCTGGGCGTTCGTCCTCTGCGCACGATCCTTTATTGCCCAATCAATGTCACCTGCTGAGTAATGGAAGGCTATTCTGTTCCGTATCCACCCCACCGATTCCTTGAACATTTTGTGCTCCGAACCTCCCTGCAAACAATTGCAGAGTGAGGTGAACGCGCTCCTCGATCGCTGACTGCACTGGGCGACCGTGCTCATCAAGGACTGGCTTTGCTTCACCTCCTTAATGGCCGCCAGTCCCTCAAGAAGATGGGCGCACTGCATCCTGTGGAAGTACACACGTATTCCCCGTTCCATGTACGTGAGGCCTGGTGGTTGCTGGAACGCCAGGCGGTTGACCGCTGAGTTGGCAGAAGCTATGTCGTTGCAGACCATGGCGAGTGTTGCGGCAGTTCGCCCACCGTCGAGGCCAGCAAGCTTTGCGAAGTCAACCGAGAGTCGGTAGGGTTTTGCCATTCTGCCCTCCTGGGGTGGGTCACAATTGGTGGTTTCCAAAAGTCACGATCAAAGCCAGACCAAGAGCGGGTGGAGAAGGTCTCAATCACCTCGGAGGTGGCTTACAACCTGCTTGATTACGGCGTCTATTTTCGCTTCACTGCCAGGGTCGTGACCATCAACCCAGGCCGTCACCCAACCATGGAGAAGGACCAAAACCGCCTCCGCTTTTGCACCTTCCAGAGCTACTCTCGCCTGAAATTTGCGAGTGTCGAAATCCTGATGTCTGGTCCTTAAGTCCAACCCGAAGGCCGCAAGCTTTTTCTCGATTTCCAGCCAGTATCTCTCGTTCGGTGCATGGAATCGCATTGGAAGCTTCCTTCTACTTTGGTCTGCTCGCCCCCGACGGAGCCAACGTTCATAAACCACCACATGAGGATACCCCGCTTGAGCCCTGTTGAAAAAAAGGGAATCTACCCGCTCCTCTCAACTCGTCGCCCAACTTGTACTCCGCCGACGAGGCCAAAGAGTAAGCCGAAGAGGTAGAAGTGCGTCTCAAGGCGGAACCACCAAACGTAGAAGATCAACAACAAGAACGCGCCTACTAGCTCCCACTTGGGGAAGCTCCAGAGCGCCTTCCCAACCCCAGTAAGGCCACACGAATCGATCACATGAAACCAAACTCGTTCAACGCTCATGGGCATCTTTGCCTCCATTGGCATTCGAACTACCCGCTAACCATCCCCTCCTTCCAGCACGCTGGAGAGCGGAGCGCCGGCAGCTTGCCGGCAATTGCCGATGCCGCATAGAAGGCGGCGCTACCGGATAACGCCTTCGAGCGGGCTGGAGGAGGAGGCGTACAATTTCTTGGCCATGCGGCCAGCGAGGTAGGCTTGGCGGCCGGCGAGGACGGCGTGCCTCATCGCCTCGGCCATCAGCACGGAGTCTTGCGCGGCGGCGATGCCCGTATTCATCAGCACGGCGTCGGCGCCGAGTTCCATGGCGATGGCGGCGTCGGAAGCGATGCCAACACCGGCATCAACAATGAGGGGAACCAAAGTAATCATCTCGCGCAGGATGCGCATGTTGGCGGGGTTCTGAATGCCCAGCCCCGAGCCGATGGGCGCGCCCAGCGGCATGACGGCGGCGGCCCCGGCATCAATCAGGCGGCGGGCTGCGATCAGGTCATCGTTCGTGTAGGGCAGCACGACGAAGCCTTCCTTCACCAAAACCTTGGTGGCTTCGACCAGCGCGAAGTTATCCGGGAACAGGGTCTTCTCGTCGCCAATCACTTCCAGCTTGATCCAGTTGGAAAGTCCAACCTCGCGCGCCAGTCGCGCCGTGCGAATGGCGTCTTCGGCGGTGTAACAGCCGGCGGTGTTGGGCAGAATGAAGTACTTCTTGGTATCGATGTAATCGAGCATCGACTCCTTGCTGCGGTCGGTCAGGTTAACGCGGCGCACGGCGACCGTCACGATTTCCGCGCCCGAAGCCTCGTGCGCGCGCGCCATTTCCTGAAAGCTGCGATATTTTCCCGTGCCCACAATCAGCCGTGAATGAAATTCCTTGTCCGCGATCTTCAGAACATCGTTTGGCATGATGATTCCTCTCAGCGTCATTCTATTGAGTGGCCTGGAAAATTGCAATTGGCGCGAATCAGTTGTCAGTAGTCAGTTCTCAGTAGTCCGAAGTCTCTGGCGGCGGAGGACCGACCCGTACCTCCAACGGGTTTCACTCATTCATCGCAATCCAGTTGAAATAGTTTCCAGGCCGTGATAGAGGAAGGCTCACCATGAAACTAAAAACCCTGTTACCGATACTGGTTCTCGCTGTTGTGAGTTCGACTTTGACCGCGGCCGAAGCCGGCTTCGTCAAGCTGTTCGACGGCAAGACGCTGACGGGCTGGAAGCTGGTGGGCGGGCACGGGCCCGGCTATGTCGTCAAGGATGGCTTGTTGGTGTGCCCGAAAGATGGTGGCGGAAATCTGTTTACCGATAAGGAATACTCAGACTTCATATTTCAGTTTGAGTTTCGCTTGGAGCCGGCGGGCAACAACGGCGTGGGGATTCGCGCGCCGCTCGAAGGAGACGCCGCCTACGTCGGCATGGAAATCCAAATCCTCGATAACGAAGCGCCGGCGTACAAGGACCTTCGCCCCGCGCAATACCATGGTTCGGTGTACGACGTGATTCCCGCCAAGCGCGGATATCTGAAGAAACCGGGCGAGTGGAACACCGAGGAGATTCGCGCCGATGGCCGCCGCATCAAGGTGACCGTGAACGGCACGGTGATCCTCGACGCCGACCTCGATTCGGTGAAAGACCCCGAAGTGCTGAAGAAGCATCCCGGCCTGGGGCGCACGTCGGGTCATATCGGATTTCTGGGCCACGGCGCCCTGCTCGAGTTTCGCAATATCCGGGTCAAGGAACTTCCTTAGTTTGGGGTTTCATCACTGCGCTTGCGTATTCGCTCTGGCGATTGCCGTGTAATTCGCGACCTCGCACCTTGGGTCAAAAAGCCGTCTCCAGCTCAAGCCATCCATGCCGCCCCTTGGCGCAGAGCATTCTTTCCGTGTGGGCGACCATCCGCCCGGAACCGCGTCCAGGAAATACGGGATTAACTGCCTCAATCCAGACGGATGCCGATTCTGCGGGGAAATCCCGGCCTCGCTGTGGTTCGCGAGAAACACCTCGAGTAAAGTCAAAGCGACCTGTCTCAAAACCGCTTGCGTTCTGCAAGCGATATTGGTAATGTGTCCGCGGTGCCAGGGGAACCCAAATCAAAGCGCCGATCGGGATGCCCGGTGAGCATCTCGCTCGATATGATTGGTGATCGCTGGTCGCTGCTGATCATCCGCGATCTGATGGTTCGCGGGTTCCGGACATTTCGGGAGTTCGAGGAATCGGGCGAAGGGATTTCGACGAACATCCTGGCGGACCGTCTGCGCAAGCTCGAAGCCTCGGGAATCATTACTGCCGAAGAAGAAAAGACGGATCGAAGAAGAGTGAACTACCGTCTAACCGAAAAAGGAATTGAACTCGCGCCGGTGCTTTTGGAGTTGCTCATTTGGGGCGCGCGGCACGAGGCGACGAAGGCGCCCTGCGCTCTCATGGAGAAAATGGAAAAGAATCGCGGAAAGGTCCTCGCTGAAGTCCAGCGAAGGTGGCGAGAACGGGATTCGACTCCACTGATAACCAGGTTTCGGGACGATGGAGCAAAACTCAGAAAGGGGTGAGGCATGAGCAACGTACGAGTACTGGTTGGGACACGCAAGGGCGCGTTCGTCCTGACATCGGACGGCAAGCGCGAAAAATGGGACGTCAGCGGCCCCCACTTTGCGGGCTGGGAGATTTACCACGTGAAGGGATCACTCGCTGACCCGAACCGGCTGTATGCGTCGCAGTGCAGCGGCTGGTTCGGGCAGATCATCCAGCGCTCAGATGACGGCGGCAAGACCTGGCACCAACCGGGCACACCCCCCGGCGAGCCGACCACGACTCCCGACGGAATGCCCAAGGGCGAGAGCAACAAGTTCGTTTACGACACCTCTCCCGAAACCGGCAAACCTCTCACCACGCATCAGTTTTATGACGGCACGCAGCACCCTTGGGAGTTCAAACGAGTCTGGCATCTCGAGCCATCGCTGACCGATCCGGATACCGTCTACGCCGGAGTGGAGGATGCCGCCTTGTTCCGCACGACCGACGGCGGCCAGACGTGGCAGGAACTCGCCGGACTGCGCGGGCACGGCTCAGGGCCCAAGTGGCAGCCCGGCGCCGGCGGGATGTGCCTGCACACGATCCTTCTCGACCCGAGCCATCCCGAACGAATCTTCATCGCCATCTCGGCGGCGGGCGCCTTCCGCAGCGACGATGCCGGCAAGACGTGGAAACCAATCAACCGTGGATTGAAGTCCCAATACCTCCCCGACCCGAATGTCGAGGTCGGCTTCTGCGTTCACCGCATCGCGATGCACCGGTCGCGGCCGAATGTCCTGTTCATGCAGTTGCACTGG
>CAZTHM010000099.1:0-5786 GCA_964613505.1 uncultured Acidobacteriota bacterium
GCGTGCTTCCTCGACACTGAAGTTGGTCACGCCGACAAAGGCGTACTGGGTTTTGTCGTGTTCACGTGCCTCGTTCGGGTTCGCCACGAGTTCGGTCACATAGAGGCCGAGATCCCGCGCCTTCGTGGACTCCATTTCTGGATAGACGGTGCGGCGCACTCCCGCTTGCTTCATCAGCGCCACGAGCGCCGCGCGCGCGGTCTTCTGATTTTCTTCGGAGTAATCACGGGCGCCCGGGGCGTCTCCGCCTCCAAACGACGGTGTGGTTCCGGCAGCGGCCGACCAGCGCGAAAAGTCCGCACCGAAAAACAACACTTGACCCTGCCCGTATTCGAACCGCGCGCCCACGATGCCGCCGCGCGCATCAGTAGCGAAGGTCTTCACTTCCACGCGCCGCTTCTTGGGCAACGTGAGAGTTGAGCGCGCTCCCAGCGCGCGCGCCGTGCTCCCGTCGGAAAACTTGATCGTGGCATCGCCGGGCTGGACGCGAGATTCACCCAGCGGCGCCAGCATTTCTTCAATGATTCTCCCCTTGGGGAGGGAGGGGAAGATCACGAGCGTCCCCCCGGCATTCACATAGTCCACAATCAGGCGCTGGGCCTTCTCCGAGTACCTTTCCAGATGGGGGAAGCGTTTCAGCTCTTCCTTCGTGCTTACCATGTTGGGCATCAGCAGGACGCGGTATTGCTCGAGGCGTTCCGGGGAAATGTGGTCGGAATCCACCAGTTCGAAATTGAAATGATCGAACACGCCCGACCAAACGACACGGCTTGAGACCGCGGCGATATAGCGCGCTTCGGCCGCCGTCATGTCGGCCTGGGAAAATGTTCCGATGGGGTATACGAGGCCAGCGTCAGCGGCGAAGTGCGAGGAGGCGAGGAAAGGCCCCATGCCGGCGAGCAGCCGTCCATTCCGCCGCACGGGCACGGCGCGCCCGGTTTCTTTGCCTGCGTAGTTCACGGCGGATTCCCAAGTGTAAAAGTGGTTTGCCCATTGGGCTTCGTAGCCCGCGGGGTAAAGCGTGTCGTGCAGCGGGTAGTAGTTCAAGCCCTTCATCCCGTTCTGGAACATCACTCGCGAGGCCATCAATGTGTTGGAGGGATCGGTGGCCATGGCGTAGGTGTCTTTTTCATCCCCCAGCCACCCGGCCTGGAATTCGATGTGCATCGGGACGAAGAGGGCTTGAGTCTTGAGAATGTCGGTGAGGAATTTGTTCTTCGCCGCCTCTTGAATCGTTGAAACGCCCGACGGGCTGCTATCCATGTAATCCTGGCCGGTATTCCAAAAAGGCTCGGCGGGGACGTCGTTTGCCTCGGCATTCTCCCGCATGTCGCGACCGTTCAGGTAATAGGGGATGGCGCTCTCGTGGGTTGCTTCCTTGGCGAATTTCCGTAGCTGGTCCATGTATTTCCAAAAGTCGGGACCGTTGTAGTTCTCGAACCCGATGGCCTGGTCGTCATCGAGCTGAATGTTGATCAGTGGCCCGCCTTTCTCGGCCAGCAGCGGGTTCGCCAGGGCTAACACGTCTTGATACCACTTGCGCGTGTACTTCATGTGGGTGTCGTTTTTCAGGAAGCCGGCGGCAGCTTCCTCGGACTTGTCATATTGCAGAGCAGACAGACGTGGGTATCGACCCTCGAGAATCGCCTGCTCGGACATGCCGTAATCGGACCGGCGCAGCAGCCAGTCGGGGTAACCGCCGTTTCGCCATTCGCTGCAGAAAAACGGTCCCGGTCGGAAGGTGAGTTTGAAACCCATCACGTCAATCAGCCGGAGCAGGTATTTCAAGTCGCGCTGAGGATTGGTGTGGCCATCAAAATCCAGGACCTCTTCCTCCGGCTGATGCCAGTTCCAGAAGGGATAGAGATCGATGGTGTTGATGCCCATGGATTTCAGGCGGTTCAACTCCTCCGCCCAGCGGTCGCGAGGGATGCGGTGATAGAAGAACGCCGCGGCGTGCTCGAAGAACGGCTTGCCGTCCACCCAGTATTCGGGGTGGCCGTTGACGACGAGGAACTGATTGTTGGGCGTCCCGACGACCTTGCGAACGCGATCCCGGGCCGGGGAGGCCGGGACCAAAGTGATAAAGAAAAGGAACGCAGCGACGATTGTAAGAGAGGATTTTAATTTCATGAAAGAAGACACCTCGCCCCAGGAAATCGCGCGAGGGACAAAACCCAGGAAGACCTATGGTAGCTCGAAAAGCGACCGGAATTCCACACACCTAGTGATAACGATTCGCTCCGCAATGGTCCGATTGGGCGTCAGAAGTGTTAGAATCCCAGCGGCGCACAAAGGCAAGGATCACCCCAGCGCGTTGCGACCTCTGCGCTTTCCTGGTCGGCTATGAACTTGACTCCAATGATGGAAGAAGTTGTCTTGCAGCCTCAGGCCCTTTCGGGCCTGCGCAAATACTACGCGAGCCCCGGAGCGATTTCCTGGAAAGCGCTCAGGAAGTTGGTGGCCCACTGGCCACCCACCGTGGTCTTTACCGGCATGGGCTCGTCCCTTTTCGCCGCTTACCCGGCGCAGGTCTATCTGAATTCGCTGGGAATCCGGGCGCTGGTCTGGGAGACGGCGGAACTTCTCCACCACCACATCAGGTTCCTCGGCCCCGACACCTTGCTCGTAGCGGTTTCGCAATCGGGTGAAACGGTCGAGATTCTCCGCCTGCTGGAAGCTCTTCCTGAAAAGGTCGGCATGGTCGCGGTGGTGAATGCTCAGGAGAGCACGCTGGCGCGAGAGGCAAAAGTCTTCCTGCCCATGATGGCGGGCCGCCAGAGATCCGTCAGCACGCGCACGTATACATGCACGGTGGCTGTTCTGATGTACCTGGCGTTCGCCATCGCGCGCAAGCCTCCCCGGAATCTAACGCAAGAGTTGATGCAGGCCATCGAGGCGCAGGAGAAAATCCTGGACCGCGCCGAAGTTATCATTCCGCCCCTGGCGGAGTTTTTCGGGCTGCCGCCTTACGTGGCTTTGATGTCGCGCGGGGCGGACCTGGCGTCAGTCCACCAGGGTGCCTTGATGTTCAAGGAGGTCGTGCGCATGGGCGCCGAACCCATCAGCGCCGCGCAGTTCCGGCACGGGCCGATTGAAATCATCAGTCCCGCGCACCGCTACGTGGTCTTCGCCCGCCAGGGCCGGACCGGGAAGTTTCTTCTTAAGCTCGCTGACGATATCCGCAAGAATGGCGGCCGAGTCCTGCTCTTTACCGACCAGCTCTTCGAGGACATCACCAACGTCCGTTTGATTCAGGTCGCGCCTCTGCGCTTGGGCCTCGGCACCCTCGTGGACAGCGTTTACATCCAACTTCTCACCCACGAACTCGCCCGGCGCGCCGGCCTCGAGCCCGGCAAGTTCTGGATCGCCGAAGACGTGACCCGCGAGGAGTAAAGGAGGGCTCCACCCTCAGGCTGTGGCGCCGGCCTTCTACCGAGGTAGCAATTCACTTCCGAGAGGGGCTTGCTGTTACAAGTGCCACTGATGCTAAAATGACCCGGAGGGAGGCTCGTGCAACCCCGAGGTCCCCGAAGGAGATAGCGTATGCGCTGGCAAGACCGGGTAGTTCTCGACCCCAAGATTCTCACCGGAAAGCCCGTCATCAAGGGAACCCGCCTTGCAGTCGAGTTCATTCTGGACTTGCTCGCCCAGGGCTGGAGCGAAGCCGAGCTAATGAAGAATTATCCGGGGTTGACGCACGACGACATCTTGGGCTGCCTCGCATACGCGACTGAGGTCCTGCGCTCCGAGAAAGTTTTTCCGCTAGCTGTTTCATCATGAAGATTCTGGCCAACGAAAACTTCCCTGGGGACGCGGTCGACGCCCTGCGATCTCGGGGGCACGACGTGGCCTGGGTGAGGACGGAATCCCCTGGGGCCCCTGACGATGAGGTTTTAGAGCGAGCTACAAATGAGTCGCGCATCCTGATTACGTTCGATAAAGACTTCGGCGCCCTAGCCTTTCGCAGCGGATTGGCCGCTCCGTCCGGAATTGTTCTGTTCCGGATTCCAGCGACTTCGCCTTCAAAAGTTGCGCAGACGTCAGTTTCTGTCCTCGAACGCCGTGCCGACTGGGCGGGACACTTTTCTGTCGTAGAGCCTGGGGGATTAAGGATGAGACCTCTTCCTCGGACGAGTCGTGGCCCGGAACCCATTGCACGGACCAGAAAAATCAGGCTCGAAGACGATTAACGTCCAGAATTGCGGCCTCTTTTGCGTCTAGATCCGTCACGTTCCCGCCGAAATACACGCTGAGCATCTTGGTGATTTGCAGGTTTATTTCAAACAAGGCGGAGAAGGATCAAGGCTTAAACGCTCTGCCTGCGAGGATCTTCCCGCCTTCTTCGATGGTGTAGGTGGCGTTAGCTTTGAGGTTGCGGAGGGTATCGCGCTGGCCGCTCGGCCAGGTTATTTCGACGGTGTCGGCTTGCGTGGCTTTTCCTAATCCAAATGTCAGCGTCAATTCGCTCTGCGAGCAGTAGCTCGAGCCGGAGCGGACCATCTGCCAACTTGAACCGTTGATCTTGACCACGGCGCCGATGCCGTCGCGATTCGAGCGCGTGCCGACGGTCTTGATGCGGATGGCGTTGTTGGGCGTGCCGGTGGCGTTGCGGAAGAGGTACGCGGGACCGCCGTTCGTGGAGAGGAGGATATCGAGCCGTCCGTCGTTATCAATATCGGCGTAGGCCGCGCCGCGCGCCACGATCTTGCGCGTGAAGCCGAGCTGTTTGCCGACTTCCTGGAAGCGGCTCCCGCCCTGGTTGCGAAAGAGCAGAGGCGCCTGCGCATAGGTGACCTGGGGCTGGATGCGCGCGATGTCGGGCTCGATGTGGCCGTTGGCAACAAAGAGGTCTTCCTGGCCGTCGAGGTCGTAGTCAAAGAAGAAAAGGCCAAAGGAGAGTGACAGCAAGCTGGCCCGGCCCACCGTCGAGGCCGGCGCGATGTCAATGAAAAACCGGTTGCCCTCGTTATGATACAGGCCGAGCATCTGGTTCGAAAAGTTCCCGATGGCGAGCGACGGGTAACCGGAATGATCGAAGTCGCCCTGATCGATTCCCATGGCGCCGCGCGCGATGCCGTCTTCGCTGAACGCAATGCCCGCCTGCACGGCCTGCTCGGTGAAGGTGCCGTTGTGATTGTTGCGGTAGAGTTTGTTGCGCTCGGTGTCGTTTGCGACGGCAAGGTCTAGCCAGCCGTCCTGGTCGTAATCGATCATGGCCACGCCCAGCGATTTTGAAGTCGCGTCGAAGACGCCCGCCTTCTGCGTCACGTCTTCAAATCGCCCGCCGCCCAGATTGTGGTAGAGGCGGCAGGTGTCGCCCTTGTAGGCTTCCGGCGTGCAATAGGATTTGTTGCGCCCGTCGAGCGTGCAGTAGAGATCGTCCTTCTCCGACCACTTCACGTAGTTGGTGACGAAGAGGTCGAGCTTGCCGTCCTTGTCGTAATCCAACCAGGCGGCGCTGGCGCCATAGCCAGTGTTGTTTACGGCTGCAGTCTTGGTCATATCTTTAAAGGTACCGTTGCGCTCGTTGTGGAACAGGCGCGATTCGCCCAGCGCCGTCATGTAGATGTCGCCCCAGCCGTCATTGTCGTAATCGCCGATCGCCACACCCATGCCGTAAATCTCGACGTCGAGGTGAGCACGCGCCGTCACATCAGCAAATGTCCCGTTTCCATTATTGCGATAGAGCTTGAGTGTGGTGCGCTTGGACTTGTGGCCGGGGAAGTCGGAGCCGTTCACCAGCAGGATGTCCGGATTGCCGTCGTTATCGAAGTCGAGGAAGG
>CAZTHM010000099.1:5796-10343 GCA_964613505.1 uncultured Acidobacteriota bacterium
GGCGGCCGCTGCGATTGTCTGTTTCGTGGCGGGCGGCCCAGGCGTCTTGCGGTCAGCGGCCATCACCAGAGTGAGGAGGCCTGCGGCGAACAACATCGTGAGAGAGCGAAGAACCTTCACCGTGATGCGCCGCCTCCGATTCGCAGGTTGGTTTGCTTCTGCGCACCCTCGCCTGGTCCCGCCTCGCGGGACCGCCCTCTCCCGGAGGGAGAGGGGCGGGAAGCATGTAGGGGCGAGGCGCTGCCTCGTCCGTCGGCTGACGGACGACTCAGCGGGTCGCCCCTACCGCCTTCTGCATACTGCTTTCTGCCAACGTTTTCGCCGAGCGCCACGGACACATGCTCGTGAATAGGCTGCGCTTCGTTGTTATCGGCGGGACTCTTCAGCTTGTAGGGGCCGGTAATGGCGCGGGAAGACTCATCGGCCTTGAAGCGCAGATAGAGCTTCTCTTCCCGGCTGGCAAGCTCATCGTTGTTCAGGCCGCGATAGCAAAGCATCAAGTTGTAGTGGGCCTCCAGGTCCTCCGCGTCCACCGCCAGTGTTTTCTGCAACTCCGCAACGGCTTCGCGATATTTCCGCTGCAGGAAAAGCATGCGCCCCATCTGGTTTCGCACCACGCGGTCACGCGGGTAGAGCGCCGACGCCGCGGCGAACTGCTCGTACGCGGCGGAGTATTGCCCGTCGGCTTTCAACGCCAGCCCGGAAAAGTAGTGAGCGCTCGCCAGTTTCGGGTTCAGCTCCAGCGCTTTCTTCAGGAAAGGTTTGGCCTCCTCGGTATTCCCTTCCTGCACGCGCGCGCGCGCCACGTTGACCCAGCCGTCGGCGTAAGTGGGCTCAAGCTCGGTAACTTTCAGAAACGCCCGTTCCGCGCCCTTCAGGTCGCCCTGCAATAGCAGGCCGATGCCGTAGTCATTCCAACGCTCGCGATCGTTCGTGTCAGTGGCGAGAGTTTCCGCGAAAGGCGCCGCAGTCCGCGCAACGGCCGGTACAGTGACGGTGTTCTCCGCGATAACGATCGTCGGCACGTTGGGAATCTCTTTTGTTTTGGCAGAGACTTTCGAGAGGTCGCCCGCAAAGATCCAGCGGCGGTCGTCGAAGTGTTTGGTGACAACTCCGGCGGTATCGGTGGGATCGGGAATTCCCGCGAATGCCCACTGCGTGTTCCACCAGGCAAACTTGCGGTAGTTGAGCTTGGCGGTGAGAGTAATCGAATCGCCGCAATCGTCGGGAATCTTGATGCGGAAGTGGGCAGTATCGGCGGCGCCGGGGGGAATCAAGCGCGCGTACATCACGGCGCGCGTGGACCAGGCGTTGCGCTTGTTGATGGGATTCCCGTGGCCATCGAGCTGCAACGAGCGATAGAAATGCGTGCCGGGCTCGACCGGCCCTCGGCCGTTATCTTCCGTGCGGCCGCTCCAGTAGAGGATTCGTCCCTTGTCGTCACGGGCCTGGAGATCGAGCCACACATCGAACGCATCCACCGTGCCGCCGGGGAAAAAGTGGCCGACCCGCCGGGTGCGTGCGACTACTTCCACGCGCACGGTATCGCCTCGCCGCACTTGCGCCTTGACACGTCCGAGCGGCGCCATCAGTTTGGCCGGAGCACCGACGGCCACACCGGCTCCCGCCATTCCGAATGATGATTCCTCGCCCACCGCAAACGTGCTGGCCAGTTGCGGCCCTTCCGCTCCGGGGCGGATGCCTTCGCCGCCGGGTTCCTCCGCGGGCGCTTCGGCGAGCGCGAAGATGTCCACGCTCACCGCGCCCTTGAGAAACTTCTCGACTTCCCTCACCTGCTCATGATCGCCGTAGGAAATGGGCACGGCGGTATTGGCCGCGGCGAAGCGATGCGAATGCACAAAACCCTTGATGTTTCCAAAATCGTTCGAGGGCACCAGTGGCATGTGGCAATCGGCGCAGTTTTGCGGTTTGGGCGGGTAGTAGAACGATCGCGCGCCCTGGCCCGAGACTCCGCTTGCCTGCCAGTTATCGTAATCGTTGAAGCCGCGAATCCAGCGGTAATTGTTCACCGGCACGTCGAGGTGAACCTTGTGGCAAGACGAGCAAAACTCCGCGACTTGCGACGGGTCCCGGTGGAATGGCTTCAGGAAAGCGGTGCGGTGCGGCTTGGGATTGAGTTTGACGGCGTAATTGTGCATGGCGAGGAGCAACGGATTTTTGCTCGACGCCAGCTCGTCCAGAGGCGGGTAGTCCATGACGAAACCGCCCTGGCCCATCGTGTCCTTGACGTGGACAATCGAGTGGCAGGACATGCAGCCCAGGCCGTTCTGCGCTTCGCGCGTGTGCACGATCTCGCGGATGTGCTGTTTCTGCATCTTGCCCGCGAACGCGATGGCGTGGTCGTGGCAGCCCGCGCACCACATCGAAGACTTGATGCCGATGGTGTCCTGCATGTACTCAATGGATTTCCGATACCACTGGTTGTTGAACGATCCCATGTGGTGCATCGAGCTGTTCCATTGGTTGTAGATATCCGCATGGCACGTTTTGCAGGATTCGGAATCCATGAAGAATTGCGAGGTGATGGGCTTGCCGTCGGTGGTCGTGGCCGAACTCGGATAGAGCAGGCTGGCCGGCCCCGCGCCTTCCTCCTCCATGCTGAGCGGAGCGGTGTTCGGGTTGCGAATGATGAATTGCGGGTTCGGGCGCAGCATGTGGTAGGCGGCGACGATGCCGTAGAAGACCAGCGAACCCAGCATCACGCCGGCGCTCCATCGCCATGCGCGGCGCTCGAAATTGGAAACTGGAAAATGGAAATTGGCCGAGCCTCCAGTTTCCAATTTCGAATTTCCAGTTTCCGCTTTCCAGTTTCCTGTCGCAATTCTTGAACGCCAACTCAGGAGCAGGAACGCCAGTCCCGCAATGGCCAGCGCAACGTGCGAGTAGAGCGCCCAGCTATTGGGGCGCGTCATGCCGAAGATGGCGAGATATCCGCCAAACACGGCCGACAATCCGAGAAACGCCGCGCCCAGCCTCAGTGCTGAACCGCTCAGAAAACCGGGATTCCGCCGAAGGAAAACGACGAAGAGAACCGCGGCAACTACCCCGAGAATTGGATGGAAGAGCGCGTTGGCAACGTAAAAGAGATTGGCGTCGCCGAACGCCGCCAGATAGGCGCTGTTGATGATGAGGAGCAGGGAGAGAACAAGAAGGCGCTTGCCCCCGCCTCGAGCCGCAGGAACTCCCGAAACCGTGTTCATGGTTTGCGTCTCACCGTTCGGACCCAACCGGGCTTGGAAAGGCTTCTTTAAGTTAGCTGATGCCCGGCGAGTGTGGCAACCCCCCGTGCTAGAAGAGCACTTTCAGGGCGAACTGGATTTGGCGCGCCGAACTCATGGGCATCGTGATGCTTCCGAACTGCGGCGTATTCACGAACCGGTTTGGTATGCCCAGGTTCGTGTGGTTCAAGGCGTTGAAAAATTCGGATCGGAATTGGAGCTGAACGTCTTCGTTCACACGGAAGTTGCGATACAGCGCCAAGTCGATCACTTGGAGGGAAGGCCCGCGCATTGTGTTCCGACCGGCATTTCCGAACTGGAAAGCCGGTGGCGCAACGAACGCATCGGTATTGAACCAGCGTGTCGCGTTCCGCTCCCCGTCAGGGAGATTGGGGTCAACTCCGGAAACCGCGTTGGCGCGGATTGGACTCTCGCCCAGCAGTGTCCCGGCATTGGCCGTATCACCGAAAACGGAAATAGTGTAAGGGAATCCGCTCTGCACTTGAAAAATCGTGGCGAGTTGCCAATTGCCGGCCACATGGGCAAGCACGGAAGCCAAGCCGGCTTGCGACGGCGTACGCCGGAACGGAATCTGGTAAAGCATGCTGGCCACGAGCCGCTGCTGGATATCGCAGCTTAATCCCCATTCGTTTCTCAAATTGCTGTTGTCTTGCGGGATGGTGGATTCAAACATCGGGCTGCGGAAATCCGGGGCGTCGGAAAGGTTCTTCGAGAATGTGTAGCTGGAGACAAAGCTCAGTCCGCTCGCGAAGTTCCTCTTCAGCGAAACATAGGCGGCGTTGTAAGACGAACTCGCGGAGTTTTCCAGCCAATTGATCCCTGAAACCGGAAACGTGGTACTGGCAACCGCCACCCCCTCCGGAATCACCGTTCCGGAGACGAAGGGAATCTTCCGAAATGGCCGCCGTGGTCCTATGGGTCCGGGGCCCGGCGGGGCATTGTTGACTAAGTGCGCCCGCTGCAAGTGCACGCCATGAGAGCCGATATAGCCGACCTCGAGCACCGTGCTCGGGCTCACTTGCCGCTGGATATTGAAATTCCACTGCTGGACGTAGCCCGCATCCATCCGTGGGTCGAGCGATCCGAAGCTGACGACCGTCTGGCCCAGCGCCGGGTCACCGAAACCGATTTGCTGGATGGAGGGAACGAAGTTGTCGCTCTGAAGGGTTTCGGGGAAAACCAGCGGCACGTTGTGGACCTGGTTGCACCAGGTATTCATGATGACGGGCGCGTAGAAAAGGCCATAAGCCGCGCGGAGGACCGTGTGGTCTCCGAACGGAGAGAATG
>CAZTHM010000100.1:0-10318 GCA_964613505.1 uncultured Acidobacteriota bacterium
CGGCCGCTATCCTGAATGAAATCTTTCCAGTAGGTCTTATCGTACGGGTCGCCGGTCTTCAGCCGACAGTTCTTCTTGAGAGACTCGGCGCGGAACGGCTCGAGGCCGGTAATCTCGAGTTTTCCCATCCGGAAGAGGCCCCCCTCGCTCACGAGAAGTTCATAACTCGCGGTTCGCGCCGCGTCGTCAAGCGTCGGCTTCGGTGTGACGGCGGCGAGCAAATATCCCTTGGCCGCGTACGCATCCTGCACGCCTACGAGATCCGTCTGAAGCTGCGAGACGTTTACGGGCTCGCCGCGATTCATGTGAATGGACTTCGCCAGCTCGGTAGAAGCGACGACAGTATTGCCGGTCCAATGGATTTCGCGCCAGCGATACTGCTGGCCTTCACTGATCGCAATGCTGACGGCCACCCAGGTTCCCGCCGCGCCCGCCTTGACGATGCGCGCGACCGGGCTGCCGAACGCGACGCGCAGATAGCCGCGTTGCCCGTAGAGCGGGGTCAAATTGCCCGCCGCGAATGAGCTGACAACGGTCTGCTCGTAATCCTTCGCGAGCAGCGGCTGAACCGCCGCCTGTAGCGCCGCGGCCTGGATTTGCGCGGCCTCCTTGAAGTCAACTTGCTGGATGAGGATGGCCACGCCTTCGACGCGAAACTGGATGGCCTCGACCGGCCCGCCAATTGGACCTTGCGGCGTGGATTGGACGCGGGCTTTAATGCCGCGAGCCTTCAGCAAGCCTTCCAGCGCGGCCGCGACCTTCTCCTGTTGATTGCCGCTCGGAGGCACTTCGCCACTGAACAGCGGGACCTGGGCGTGCAGCTTGCTCCGCAACTCGTCATCGGCGAACCAAACGAAGTTCTCGAATTTGCAGGGCAGCAGGTTTGGCGCGTCGCTGACCTGGAACTCCGCCGTCAGGTCCGCGCCGCGCGTCGTGTAACGATACTTCACTTCCGCGAAAAGTCCCGTCGCGCCCAGCCGGCTGGCGGCGTCCTTGAGGGCCGGCTCCGAGACTTCTTTGCCCACGGCCAAGCCACTGGCGCGGACGATTTCGGCTTCGCTAAAACGGCGCGAGCCCGTGACTCGCACAGCGGCAAGCTTGCCCGGGGGAGAGGCGAGGAGAGCTGCCCACGCGGGGCATAGGCTCAAAGTGAGGAAAGTGAGGAGCAGCGGGTGGCGGACCGAGGGGTGTCGTTGCAATGAGCTGCGATGCGCCATACCGGCAATGCCCGTGGCCGCCGCGCCGACGGGATTCTCAGGTGCCGGCAAGATGCCGGCGCTACACCTTCGCGATCAGACCTCGACGACAAGCGCCACACGCACGGCGGGGATGGCGCGGATCTCCCTCAACACCTCATCGGGAACGTGGTTATCGACGTTGACCAGGCCGATCGCCTCCTGGGCCTTCTGGTTGCGCCCCAGCGCGAAGTTGGCGATATTGATGTTGCGGTCGCCGAGCAGCGTTCCGACGCGCCCGATCACACCCGGCACGTCCTGATTGCGAATGAAGAGAATGACCCCGCGGAGCGGGGCTTCGATGTCGATATCGCTGATGCCGAGGATTCGCTGCACACCGCGCAGGCCCACCATGCCCAGCACCGACGCCGAATCACTCTCGGTGCGCAGCCCGACGCCGAGAGAATTGGAGAACGCCGCCCGCCGCGCGCTGCGCATTTCGCTGACTTCGATGCCGCGCGCCTGCGCAATGCTTCCCGCGTTGACCAGGTTCGCCTGCTCGGAGAGGATATGGTTGAGCACGCCTTTCAGCACCGCGTTCTTCACCAGATGCGTGTTGAGTTCCGCCAGCCCGCCGTCGTAGCTGATGCGCACCTCCTCGAGCCGCCCGCCGGCAATCTGCGCCACGAAGCCGCCGAGTTTCTCGCCGAGCTGGATGTAAGGCTCGAGCTTTTTGTATTCCTCGGGCGAAATCGTGGGCATGTTGACGGCGTTGCGCGCCACGCCCAAGAGCAGATAATCGCGCACCTGCTCGGCGATGCGGATGCCGACGATTTCCTGCGCCTCTTCGGTCGAGCCGGCGATGTGCGGCGTGGCGATGACATTGGCGTGTCCCGCCAATTTGAAATCCTTGGGCGGCTCGGTCTCGAAAACGTCCAGGCCCGCGCCCGCCACCTGGCCGCTCTCGATCGCCTGGAGCAAGTCGGCCTCATTAATCAGCTCGCCGCGCGCGCAGTTGACGATGCGCACGCCCGGCTTGGTCAACGCCAGCGTTCGCGCATTCAGCAGGTGGCGCGTCTCGGCCGTCGCCGACGCGTGCAGGCTGATGTAGTCACTGGTCTTGAGCAGGTCTTCGAGGGAAACCAGCGTGACGTTTTGCTCGCGCGCCAGCATCGAAGAAACATAAGGGTCGAAGGCGACGACTTCCATCTGAAACGCTTGCACCAGGCGCGCCACTTCCATGCCGATTTTGCCCAGTCCGATCAGCCCGAGGGTTTTCGAGCGCAATTCGGTGCCGAGGAGTTTCTTCTTTTCCCAACGGCCTTGCTTGAGCGCGCTGTCGGCCTGCGGGACGCGCCGCGCCAGGGCCAGGAGCAGCGCCATGGCGTGCTCGGCCACGGCCACGGCGTTCCCGCCCGGCGTGTTCATCACCACGATGCCCTTTTTCGTGGCGGCGTCGAGGTCAACGTTGTCCACGCCGACGCCGGCGCGGCCAATCGCCCGCAGCTTCGGCGCCTGCTCGAGCAGTTGCGCTGTAGCTTTGGTGGCGCTGCGCACTACAAGCGCGTCGGCGTCGCGAATTTCTTCGGTGAGCGAAGCTCCGGCCTTGCCGGGAAGAAAGACGACCTCAAACGATTTCTCGGCTTGCAGAACCTCAAGCGCGCTTTCGGATACGTTGTCCGCGACCAGGATTTTCATGATGTGACCCGGATTGGTTCTGTAGCGCCGGTCTGTGACCGGCGGCGGCGGTCAGAGACCGCCGCTACAGCGAGCGTTTCAAATAACCTTCTTGCGCCGCACGGACGCCCGCGCCCAATTCGATCTTGTGTCCCGCCTTGAATAGCACGATTTCGAGCGCCGCAACGATGGCGAAAAGATCCGCCATGTCGTAGTAGCCCAGATGCGCGAGGCGGAAGATCTTGCCCTTCATCGAGCCCTGGCCATTGGCCACGATGGCGCCAAAACGAATCCGCAAATCCTTGATGATGGCGCCGGAGTCCATTCCCTCCGGCGCGCAGACGGCGGTGGCGGCGTTGGCGGGCGATGATTCCGCAAAGAGCTTCAGGCCCAGTGCCGTCGCGGCTTCGCGCGTGACCGCCGCGAGCAGTGTGGCGTTCGCGATCAAATTCTCGCGGCCGATTTCTTTGATGTATTCGAGCGCCGCGTGCAAGCTGATGACGAGCGTCGTGGCGGGCGTGAAGGCGGTTTCGCCTTTCACCTGGTTCTTGCGCTCCTTGGCAAAATCGAAATAGAAGCGCGGCAGTTTGGCCTTGGCGATCAGGCCCCAGGCCTTCCCGCTGACGCTGGCGAAGGCGAGTCCGGGCGGAATCATCACCGCTTTTTGCGAGCCGCCGATGACAATGTCGAGTCCCCACTCGTCCGGCCGGAGGTCGGAAGTGCCGAGCCCCGTGATGGCATCCACCACCAGACAGGTTTCGGGATAGTTCTTGACGGCCTCACCCAGGGCTTGTACATCGTTCATCACGGCGGTCGAGGTTTCCGTCGCCTGAATGTACACGGCGCGGAAGGGGCCGTCCTGCGCGAGCTTCTGCTTCATCGCTTCAATACTCACCGGCTGGCCGTACGGCGACTCGACTTTCACCGCCTCGATGCCATAGGCTTTCGCCAAGTCGAGCCAGCGCTCGCCGAATTTCCCCGCCGTGCCCACCAGGATCCGCTCGCCGGGAGAAACGAGATTCGAGACCGAACCCTCCATAGCGCCCGTGCCGGAGCTGGCAAAGATCAGGAGGTCGTTTTTGGTGTTGTAGTAGTACTTCAGCAGCTCCAGGGTCTCCGCCATGATCTTGCGGAACGCTTCCGTGCGGTGATGGACGTTGGCCGCCGTCAAAGTCCGCGCCTGCGCTTCCATAAGCAGAGGAGTGGGACCGGGAGTGAAGAGTCGTTGCTTGATGATACCGGGCATAGGTTCGCTTCCTGGTTCAGTAGGATGTGCTTCGGGGGAAGCTTACTCGGCGGACCGGAGCGCGGCCTCGAAGAAGTTCTTGCCGTTGATGCCGAAGCTAGCCAGTCTAGGGGATGGCTGGAGAATTGTCAAACCCGCCGGGGCGGTGGATTGCAGCGGTATGTACACATAGATGCCTTCCGCGATCGCGGCGGGGTCTTTTTGCTTCAAGTCGCCTCTTGTCGATACCGAAACTAGCCGATAGTATTAGCGATGCGAGCGCAATCGGAGTTAGAATACTCAGGGCTCACCCACGCAATGGCCACCGCACTGACGACGCGTCCGCCAAAACCAGCAGAGTAAAATCCACTCCCATCGGTGTGGAGCGGTGAGGATGCCGAGTTGCTCGAAAGGCTGCTTGAGTTCTATCCTCGCCGGACCCCGAAGCGGATCTTGGATGCCACGGTAAATGGCGGTCGATTTTGGCGGGAAAGCAAGCGAAAGAGCGTCGGAATCGACATCGAAGCGTCGCACCGCCCTAGCATTGTCGCCGACAACTGCCAAATGCCATTCAGGGACGCTTTCTTTGACGCGGTGGTTTATGACCCTCCCCATATTCCCAACCAAGGTAGGGATCAGCAAAAGGATTTTAATGTCCGGTTTGGCTTAGGTGGCCGATCGCCCAAGGAGAATGGCTGCACCTTCACCCACACCTTCCCCCCATTCGTGGAGGAAGCCTACCGAGTTCTAAGAGTTGAGGGCGTTTTGCTCTGCAAGATCGCCGACTACATCCACCATCACCGCTATCAATGGGCTCACGTGGAACTTATCCAAGCAGCCAAAACCGCAGGGTTCCAGGCGTGCGACTGCATCATCAAGATTCGCAAAGGACCGATTATTGACCCCAAGTGGAAGATAGCCCACCACAGCCGAAGGCAACACTGCTACTGGATAGTTTTCAGGAAGTCCAAGAAGTGCGAATAAAAATCACAAACGAACATCCCATTCCATAAGCATCGCGCAGTACTGGATTCCAAAATTCCTCACCGAGCATTTGCCGTCGGAAGCGTCGAAATGAACTCTGAATATCCATTCTCCGTCCTGCAGTACGTCTGCCGCCAAGCTTTTTCTCCCACTCCGCCGCCCCACAGTCTCAGGCGTAACGTTTTGAATTCTTCGCAACCTCTCGACAGGAATCTCAACCAACGGATAGCGCACGGCTTGCTCCTCCCACACGGCACGGAACATAAGGATCACGTCGTAGCGTGAGAGATGATTCATCACCCGGCGCAACAGAACGGCGGGTTCCCAAGGCTCTCGCTCGGTCGTACAGAGCTTTGTTATTGTGCTCTGCCTGGCGTCTGTGCCAACGCCTGTTTCGGTTTTCAGCGATATTCTCACATCCCCGACTCGCAAATCGTGTCTCGGCTGGTTTCTTGCACCAGCTTCGATGATGTCGAAGGGCTTGCGTGTCCTTCGAAACGCCTCTCCTACCAAAGCCTCAAAGTAGATCCCCTGTGGGGGCGTTCGTGGGTAGATAGACTGATGAATGCCCACTAACCCACGCAAGGTGACGATGAAATCGTGAGGAAAACCATCATGGTTGGCCACGCTGGGCGAATACTACCATACGGGCGGCCTCCAAGATAATGAGTTCCTGGCGGCTAGTGCAGATAATTGCTGTTAACCGTCCGGAATCTCCCACTGGACTTTCTCTTCTTAACCACCCGGGACGCCCGTCGTTTCGCCCTGGGCGAGGCGGCGCCTCGCCCCTACCTCGCTCCTGTTTGGGCTCCGCACCCCTCCGTTTCTTACCCAGCCAGCCTGACAGCACCGCCGACATTTTCTCTCTTGACGCTTCGGACGAAATATGATAGCCTATCGTTCTGCGATAATTGAAAGGCTATGAGGCGAGGCGAGCGCGACATGGAAGAGCGGCGAAAGGGTCGATCTGCTGCCCGGGAAGCTCGCGGGCGCGAGGGGAGTAATGCGGGCGGGCTGGGGGCTTTTCGCCGTGGACAGACGCGCGGGTTTGTCTCGCCTGATGGCGGCGCAGGGACGCCTTATATATAGGAGAAGTAGAACCTAGAATAGTCTGTAGAATCAGCGCGATACAATCTTCAGGACAAGGCGAAGGTACGATGTTATTGAAAACAAGTGGACTGATGAAAAACTCCTCAAAGCTAGAATGTTCTTTAGAATGCATAAGATGCATATTTGGCGAGGAAAGCCGAAGCTAGACTTACAGCCACCGCGGCTGGCGGCGCAAAGCAGTCGCGACATCAAGGTAACGCAGCGCCGTCGGTTCGCTCAGTGCAGGCCGACGGTCCCGCGGACCGAGTCGATGAGCTTGGTGGAATTGTAGCCTACGCCGTCCTTGAAGACCATCTCCACCTTTTCGACGTCGGCGATATTCTGGGACGGGTCGCCGCGCACCACGACCAGGTCCGCCTGCTTCCCCGGCTCGAGAGTTCCCAGGCGCTCCGATTCCCCCAGAAACTGCGCGCCGTTGGCGCTCGCCACGCGCAACGCCTCGAGCGGTGTGAAGCCGGCTTCGACCAGCAGCTCGACTTCGCGCTGGTCGCCGAAGCCCGGCAACACACCGCCATACCCCGTAGGATCGCACCCGGCAAGCAGCAGTCCGCCCGCTTGCGCGAAGGCGCGCTCGAATTCCATCTCCTTGGCGAGCTCGGCAGTTCGCGCCGCGGCGTGAGGGCCGGCGGCGACCTGGGCGCGGACGGTGAGGTAGTCGGCGCGGGCTTCGGGCAACAGAGCGTCCAGGACATCGCGGCGCAGCGGCGGGCGATTGGGCGCGAAGGTCTCGAACACAGGCAACGTCGAAGTGACGGCCACGTGGCGCTTGACCAGCTCGCGAATCATCGCCTGGACGGGCTCGCCTTTCACATCGAGTTGGGCCAGCGCGGCGTCAGCCTCGGCCTGCGGCGGGCAAACATCGGGGCGCTTGCCGGGAACAAACTCGGTGTCCACCAGCAAGCCGTGCTCGAGGTTGTCGATGCCCAGTTCCGCCGCCTCGCGGAAGCCGATGGAGCAGAGGTGCCCGGTGACTTTCACGCCGCGACGATGCGCTGCTTCGATGGCCGCGCTGAGCTCGGCGCGCGTGATGTGCATGTAGGCTTTGAAAGAGGTGATGCCCGCCTTCAGCCAGAACTCCACGGTTTCGCGCGCGTCATCGGCGTCGCGCAACTCACCCAAATTCGGCGTGAAGCTCCCCTTGCCCTCCAGGTACGGACCCGTGAGATGGAGCTTCGGCCCCACGATTTTGCCGTCGTCGATCATGCGCTTGAGGTTGATGTCGGTCTGAGGCTCGAGACTTCCCGTCGTGCGGAGGCTGGTGACTCCGCAGGCCAGGTAGAGGCGTGGCGCGCTGAAGGCGAGTTCGTTGGTCAGATAGAGCCCCTCGTCGCGGCCGGAGGGATAGAAGAGATGGTCGTGCATGCCCACGAGACCGGGGAAAACCGTGTGGCCGGTGAGATCGACAACGTGCGCGCCCGCGGGCAGGGACGATGAGGCGCTGGCGATGCCGCGAATGCGGCCGTGCTCGATGAGCACCGTCTGGTCGTCACGCGGCGCCGCGCCTGTACCGTCAATCACCCGAACGTGAGTCAGCGCCACGAGCGGCGATTCCACCTTCACGAAGTTGCGCACCGCCGGAGCAAGCGTGGTCTGGGCCCGCGCCAGGCTTGCCAGAAGCGCCACTGCACAACAGACTTTCGCTATTCGACGCATGAACGCGCCTCCTCCAGAAAGAGAGTTCTCTGGTTTGAATGGATTGAATGCCGGGCTCGCCCTCGAGCCGGCCGCCCTGAACCAAAATCTCGTTGACCCGCGACTTGAGAACCCGCTCGCCGAATCGTGCCACGCACACGACCGGTTCACTTGCGCACAACGCGCTGGATGGCGAGCGCGCGGCCGGTGACAGGATCCGCTTCGATCAACACCGCGGAAAGGCGCACGTCGCCTTTGGCCACCTCGAAGCGCGCGGGAATCTGGTTGATAAACTTGTGAATGATCGGTTGCTTCTCGATGCCGATCACGGAGTCGTACGGGCCGGTCATGCCGAGGTCGGTGATGTAGGCCGTGCCATTGGGCAGAACGGATTCATCCGCCGTGGGCACGTGAGTGTGCGTGCCGAGGACGGCGGTCACGCGGCCGTCCACGTACCAGCCAAAGGCGCGCTTCTCCGAGGTCGCTTCGGCGTGGAAATCGAGGATGCGGATTTTCACCTCGGGCGGGATTTTCTCCAGCAGCGCGTCGGCGGTTCGAAACGGGCAGTCGATCGAAGGCATGAAGACGCGGCCCTGGAGGTTCATGACGGCGTACTCGACGCCGTCGGGCGTCTTGCCCAGATAGAGCCCGTGGCCGGGCGAGTTCCCGGGATAGTTGGCGGGCCGGAGCAGGCGGCCGTCAGCGTGCTCGGCAAGGTAGGTAAGAATTTCCTTCTTGTCCCAGATGTGGTTGCCGGAAGTCAGCACCGCGATTCCCAGGTCGAGCAGCTCCTCGACCAGCGGCGGCGTGATGCCGAAACCGGCCGCGGCATTTTCGCCGTTGGCGAGCACCAGGTCCGGAGAGAACTCCGCGCGCAAGCCGGGCAGCGTCTCTTTGACGATGCGGCGGCCGGGCTGCCCCACGATGTCGCCGATGAAAAGGATTTTCACTGAATCTGCCTCTGGGCTTGATGCTGCGCGCCTGCGTGATTCTTGCTGGTCCGTCCGAACCTCGCCCCAACAGCATACCGTAAACGGAGCTGGAAATGGGACAAGAGGGGGGATGCCCCCACAGAAGGCAAGTCTTCGATTCGCTGGAGTCGCCGCGGCGGAGGGAGTGCCGTTGAACGGATCAGACCGCTTCCTTCAGGACGCGGTCGAGCGCTTCGTTGTATTCGTCAACTTTCTCATCGAGGAATTTCGTCGCCGCTTCGTGTTTCGATTTCAGCTGGTGGTACTCGTCGGCGATGTTCAGCGCGGCGAGAACGGCGACGCGCAGAGAATCCACAGTGTGGGTCCGCTCCGCGATCGAGCGCATCCTCGCGTCCAGGAACCGCGCCAGCTCCTTGATGTACGCGGCGTCGAGTTCCCCGCGCATGAAGTACTCTTGATCGTAAATCTCAACTCGGACGCCGTCGAGTGGTTTTGCCACAGTGCTCCCTTGCATCGGCCCTGGGCGCGCGGCGCGAGGGCTGGCGCTCAAGAATCATTATCCGCCCGCGTCGGTCTTTGTCAATATCTCGATCTGCTGGAGGATTTTCTCGACGCGCGCCCGCACGTCGTCGCGCTCGCGTCGCAGCGTCTGGAGTTCGCGCTCGAGAGCCTCGAGACGCTTGGCGCCGTCCTTCGAATTGGCCCGGAGATTCTCAAGTTCTTCCTGGAGAGTGCGCTTCTCCTCCTGGGTCCGCTTGAAGACCTCAATCACTTTCAGCAATTTGTCTTCGAGTTTTTGTAATGCGTCGTTGGAATTCGTCACCATGGTCTCTCTCGAAAAGCGTTCAGCCGTCAGCTCTCAGCCCGAGCGCGTGGAGGCTGCCGTGCACAACTAAGCCCTGAGGTGGATGCCCAAACCTTTCAGTGCCTCGAGCAATTGCCGGCTCGCTTCGGCAACCTCCTCACTGGTGAGCGTGTGACTGGAACTCTGAAACGTCACGCGCAGCAGAAGGCTGTACTTCCCTTTTTCGATTGCGCCGCCGGGAAGCACTTCCACAGGCTGGAGGTTCTGGAGCGTCTCCAGTTTCAGAGCAAGGAGAATTTTCTGGAGCTCGCGGAATTCCTTGCCTTCCGGGACGAGCAACGAAAAATCGCGCTCGACGGCGGGAAACCGCGAGAAGGGGCGGAACGCGCGCGCCGGCAATGGAAATTCGAGGAGCTTCTCGAGATCCGCTTCCGCCAGCCAGACGTCCTGGCGCAACTTGTAGGACTGCGCAAACTCGTTCCGGATTCGCCCAAAGTCAACGAGCGCCTGGCCGTCCGCAGTGAAGCGCCCAGCGGCGCCGCCTTCGTAGTAGTGGAGTTTGCGCTCCTCAAATTGGAGGTCGGGAAGCTCGAAGGCCGCGAGGAGCGATTCGAGGTCGCCTTTCAAATCGAAGAAGCCGACCGGCTTCGGTTTGGGATTGTCCGCGTCGTAGAACGGCACTGGCAGCCGCGACCCGGTCAGGCCCAGCGTCAGGACACGCCGCTCATCCGGCAGACCTTGGGCGCGGCGCGTGTAGGTTTTGCCGACCTCGAAGAGT
>CAZTHM010000101.1:0-10315 GCA_964613505.1 uncultured Acidobacteriota bacterium
CGGCGGAAGAGCTCCCGCTCCCTCCTGTTTCAGGCCGGTCTAGCCGCTTTCCTCTTCTTCGCGCTCACTCCGGGATTTGGCGTCCAGTATCTCGCCTGGCTGGTCCCCTTCACTGCCCTGCTCCCGCGCGGGCGCGCGGTTTTGTATCACGTCGTGAGCGGCGCGTTCCTCTTCGCTTATTACAATCGTGGCGCAGAAGGGCTGCCTTGGTATTTCGTCAATGAGGTCGAACATCCCGTGTGGTACGGGCACGTCGTTTGGCTCGGGCTCTTGTGTTGGATCGTCATATGCGCGTATCTGGTTTTTCTTGCCCGGCAGGCGTTAACCAAGGAAGCGGGCGCTGGTCCCGCGACCGAAGACGCTCCGTCCTGTCCCTGACCGTCGCACGCGGCGCGGAGCTTGGGAGATCCAACTCCATCGCAGTATTTGGCGCTGCGAGCTGCGGACCTCGCCGCGACCCCGCAAGACGGATGGCAGCGCGGATGCCCCGCGCCCTGGTACCTCGGCAGACGCCTGCCGCTGAGGTCAAGCCTTCATTTTCGACCGGTTGTGAAGGACGGCGAACTCGCAACCCGTTGCCGTTCGGAATTCAAGTCAAACCGGGTTTTGTCCGGAGAAGATCCGGTCCAGGCGGGCGCTGACCTCTTTCACGTAATTCTCGTCTCCGCTCTTGACTTCGGCGGTGATCCACCCGCTGTAGCCAACCTCGGTCAAGGCTCTGTGAACATCGGGCCAGTCAATTCCCTGGGTCCGCCGATCCTTGGGATCGAACTTGGGATGGTCGGTCCCCGGCTCGAACCGCTTGATGTGCACTCTGCACAGCCGTTTGCTGAGGGTCCGGATCCAATCCTGGGGATAACCGGTCGAAACGACGTTGCCGATATCGAAATAGGACCTGATCCACCGGCTCTTGAATTCGTCGACGTAGCGCGCCATCTCGAGCGGGCTTAGCAGGAACCGATTGCCGACGTTTTCGATCGCGATGATGACCTTGAGTTCCTTGGCCAGGGGCAGGAGCTTTCGAATCTGATCTTGAGACCGCCTGTACACTTCCACATAGCGGACGTTTGCCGTAACAACACCAGGCACCAGCAGGACGGCCCCGGCGCCCAGGTCGTGCGCATTGTGCATGGACGTCTTGAGGCCCTCGATGCACTTTTTGACAACTTCCGGATCATTGTCGCTCAGCGGATACTTCGAGTGGTCGGAGTTCATTATCGAGGTGACCTTGACTCCGGTTTTCTCCGCCACTTCTTTATATTGCTTCACTTCGTCCGCGCTGTTCAGGGTGTTCGGTTCGATGCCTTCAAATCCGGCCCTCTTCGCCACCTCGAACTTTTGCAGCACGGTCATTTCCTCGGGCAACACTCCGATGCAGACGCCTTTCTTGATACCTGATGCGGCAACAGCCGGCCGTTGCATCGCCGCGGCGCCGAGCAACGCTCCGCCCATGGCGATGGACGACGACCTGAGCAGGAACTCTCTTCGATTGACACCAGTTTTCATACAGATCATCCCCCCGATCGTGTTGAACCAAGTTTATGCGCCAGACCCTCCGATGCCGTACAGCGGACGAGCCGCAGGGCCTGTCCGCTGTACGGGCAGCAGAATGCCGATCAAAGCTCGGAAACGGGGTAGGTCTTGCGCTCCAGCTTCTGGTTTTCTTTCCAGAGCTCGTCCCATTCCATTTCCTTGCGGCGGTAGGCGGCCTCACGTCCCAGAATGGTGACAAACGTACCATCCACGGCATGCTGCGTATCGGTCCGCGGTTCGCCCTCCTTCACGCTGGTCAGGAAAGCTTCATATTCATTCTTGTTGGCGTCATCCACAGGGGTTGCCTCCCAGGGATTCTTGCCCTCGATCTTCATGGTTGCCCTGCCGGCATTGGTGAACGTGCCGTCGGTGCCCAGGATCTGTTCTGAACTATCGTGAAACGTGCAGAACTGCCCCGACATGAAAGTCAGGTGAACTCCGCCGGGATATTCAAAAGTCACATTGAAGTGATCGTAAATGTCGCCGATATATTTCCGCCACTTGCGTCCTCCATAGCCGGTGCAGCGTATGGGGTGTCCACCCAGAAGCCAGTTGCAGGCGTCGAGGTTGTGGATGTTCTGCTCGGTGATGAGGTCCCCGGAAAGGCAGCGGAAGTAATACCAGTTTTTGGCCATCCAGTGTTGTTCGGTAGGGAAATCTGTGCGCGGCCAGGTTCGACCCTCCCAGACGTCACCTGTCAGGTAGAATCCCCTGCCCGACACAATGGTACCCAGTGCACCCGAGGCAATCCTCTTTTGGGCTTCCGCATAGTTTCTGCTGTAACGTCTCTGCAGCCCGACCACCACGCTGAGCTTCTGGGCTTTGGCTTTCTCACCCGTGGCGAGCACGGAGCGACACCCGAAGGCATCAACGGCGATGGGTTTTTCCATGAACACGTGTTTCCCGGCGGCCACCGCGGCCGAAAACTCATCCGGACGGAAACCCGGAGGGGTTACCAGGACGACTCCGTCGGCTTTGAGGTCCATGACCTTTTTGTACGCGTCGAAACCGGTGAAGCAGTTGGACTCCGGAACCGAGGAAAAGGTTTTCCGGGCCAGGTCCACCTTCTCCTGAAAGACGTCTGCCAGGCCGATGATGCGGGCTCCGGCAGCCGTGAGTCCGTTGGCATCCGCCGTTCCGCGCCCTCCAAGACCCACCCACACCAGCGAAACCGCATCGTTGGCCGCCGTGCCGCGGACCGATTCGGGTTTGACGATCGTGAATGCCCCGACTGCCCCAGCCACGGCGCTCGTCTGGATAAACTCCCGTCTGCTGACGTTTTTCTTTGGATCCATTTTTGCCTCCCTTTTGAGACCGTTCGAATGAAGGATAAAGAGAGAATCAATAAAGAAAGCCAAGCTACTTCGTGTGCGTCCCCGCTGCAAGCGAATTCCGATAAAGGCTTGGGGAATGCCTGCAAGGGGTCGCGCTGCCTATTTGACCGCCGGGGTGAGGACGATATTTCGGTAAGAGACCTTGCCGTGGTCACCCTGCAGAACGAGCGGGCCCGGTTCGGCCTCCCTGCTGTTTAGCGCGCCACCGGTAATGCCCGGAATCTCCTTGTCGTCGATGACGGTCTTGCCGTTGAGCACAATGGTCACGTACCGTCCCAGCAGGGTGATGTCGTAGGTCTGCCATTCGCCCCCAGGCTTCCCCGCATTTTCGGTCGGGTCGATGAAGCCATACAACCCGCCGATGCGGTGGCTCTCCGGCGGCTGTCCGTAGCTGTCCATGACCTGGACCTCGTACCTTCCGCGCAGGTAGACCCCGCTGTTGCTCTTGGAGGGGCAATTGAATTCAACGTGAAGCTTGAGGTCGTTGAATTCATTCTCGGTCCGGATGTCGGAGGAAGGCATCGCATTCTCCAGGACATGGTTGACCGCCTTCCATCCATTCGGCCCCTTCGGATCCTTCGGCTTCCATCCGGTGAGATCATTGCCGTTGAACAGTTCAATCGGGGTGCCCCACTTGACGTCTTTAGGTTTGGGCAAGGCCGGCGCCCTCAGGCCTACCCAGGTGAGTTCGGCTCCCTCTTCGCTTTTCGTCGTGCCCATCAATTTGTCGCCGGCGGGGGAAAGGGTCGCGGCAAAGGACATGTCCGTCTTGAATTTCTCATATTGGACGGGCAGCGAAAAGGTGAGGCGGCCATTCTCAAAAGCGATCGTCTTGACCGGGCGGGCGCTTCCCGAGCGACCCACGAACCTGCCCGACAACTGGCCATCCTTCGTGGTGATTTCCAGCCATGATGGATAGGCCTCGTCCGCAACACCGACGGTCAGATCCCATCTTCCCGTAATGCCCTGAGGCGCGCTCACAGACACCATCGAGCCGGCAATCAGGAACGCGCAAAAACCGGGAATGAACACCGAAAAATATCTTTTACTGACGCCCATGAATCTCCCTCCTGAATTCGAAAGGGGCTCCACAACTGCCGCCGGAGACCCGCCAGCACAATCGGGACGGCTCTGGCATGAAACCCTGCAATGGCACAGCCGCAACCACCTGGCCGGAATTCCCGATTGCAACTTTATGTCTACGCGAAAACCATATGTCTGCCGCCCTCGCGTGTCAAGTTCAGATCAACTTTGTTATGCGGCGCGCATCTCTCCCGGCACCGGGCCGCGCAGCGGAGCAGTGGGCTGTCGGCTAATGCAGGACCGGGCCGGTTTGGACAACCTCAAAGACGTTGCCGGGGACCGTCTTCAGTTGGTCAAGGTCGGTGTCATCCCAACGACTGTCGGGCGCGCCGGTGATATACCAACTGGAGCCATTATCAGCCACGATCATTCCATACTTCTTGAGCGCCGTTAAGATGATCCGGGACTGGCCGGTGAAGCCGGAGATGTCGAAGGACCCTTTCAAGCGCAAACGCAGGCCCATGGGCGGCAGCGAGGGATCGCTGGACTGGCTGGCGAAGTGCGTCGCGGGATGAATATAACCGCGCTGGGTGCTCGCCACCGTGAAGCGCAGGGCATGTTCGATGGCGCCCGCCGCCACTTCGTCGTAGCGGGCGAGCCCGGGAAGGATGGGCAAACCCGCGGCGTCGGCGGAAGTCCACCCGTCGTGCCGCAGGGCGTCGGATCGCAGATCGAATACCGCGCCTGATCCGGCGCTCCAGCCGTCGTTACTCGGGTCCTTGAACGCGTGATACAGCTCGTAGAGCACGCAGGTGCCGTTGTCGAGCGTCAACACATGGCGGTCGCCGGTGGAATGGTTGCCACCTTCGATGGGCGCGTCGGGTGGAACTGGGTAGGGTCCCGGGTCGCTCTCGTCGGGAAACTCAGTGAAAAGAATCGGTACGAACTGCTGGCTGCCGGGCACCACCACGTATGGGATTCCGTAGTCAGGATTCGAGCCGAAATCCGCATGGAGGTACTGCTTATTCTGGTTGATGCTGTTGATGTAGGCGCTCGAATTGGGATCAACGCAGAAGTTCGAGATGTTGGTGTTCCAGGGATTATCCGTGGAAAACACCGGGCAGCCGGAAATCACAGGGCTGGTGCTGAAGTCGGTCGAACTCCCCGTTGTCGCGTTGCTGCAACTGCCCGCTCCGCCGCCGTTGCCGCCGCCTCCGTTATTGTTCAAGGTCGTCACGGAGGATCCGCAGGAAATAAGCAGCAGCGCGCTGAGCGCGATCGAAACACCACACAGGCCATTTTGCCTGGTCATGGGGTAACCATCTCAGCAAGAAATTCCACTTTGGCTCCCAACCACCCCAGAGGATACACTCTTCGCGGTGTTCCAGCGCACCACTTCTTCCTCGCCTCGGTCTGGGGGCTTGGGACAAGGTTCCGTTCCAGCATTCGGGGTTGCGGGCTGCGGACCTCGCCGCGACCCCGCAAGGAGGTCGGTGACATTTGTGGGATCCCTGGATGGTGCCGGGCCGCCCGGTTTGCGGTATCATAGGGAAGACACTCGGGCGTGTAGCTCAGGAGGATAGAGCATCGGATTTCTAATCCGAGGGTCGGGGGTTCGAGTCCCTCCACGCCTGCCAGAAACCTCTCCCGTCTTCGGGAACCATACCCCTCGGACCCTAGGGCGCTTGCTGGATCGCCACCCGGCGTGAAATCAGGAGGGTGTACGCCAGGATTCCGCCCAGCAGGATTGCCCCCGAAAGGCTCAGGGCGAGGGCGAACGATCCTGTGAAGTGTGCGATGTAACCGGTAACGAGAGGCGCGAGGATTCCACCTACGTTGCCGCCGAAATTTTGAATCCCGCTGACGGTTCCGACGATGCGCTTTTCGCAGACGGCCTGAGTCAGCGCCCAGGTGTTGGGCGTAGCCACTCCCAACCCGCAAAGCGCAATGATGAGGAGCCAGACCGCCGTCATGTGGTCCTCAACGAAACCGGCGGGGACGACAAGACAACCTACCGCCAGGCCCGTAACAATGAAAGCCTTCCTGACCCGAATCTCCGCATAGCCGCGCGCGATCAGCCGATCGCTCAGCAATCCCGAGAGCAGAATCACCACCAGCATGGCAACATAGGGGACCGAGCTGTAGATTGCCATCTCGCGCACGCTGAAGTGGCGCTCCATCACGAGATAGCCGGGAAGCCAGGAGACGTAGACAAACCAGGCGTAGTCGTACGCAAAGAATCCAAGAAAGATACCGAGCACCGTCCTCTCCTTGAGCAACGCGAGTGATTCCACAAACGAAGCCGGCCGGGGAGCCGGTTTCGCGGCTGGCTCGGGACCGGGCATCGGCCGTCTTTCCACCTTCTGCCAGAACCGAAGCCAGGGGAGAAGCCACACCAGAGGCACCGCGCCGCACACGATGAAAAAGGCTCGCCAGCCGTAAGCGGCGAGCAGGGTTACCGCAAGAAAGCCGATTAGAGCTTGCCCGACGCGGACGCCCATTAAATACGCCGCGGTCACGGTGCCGCGCTCTTTGTCTGCAAAGCAGTCGGCCACGGCGCGAGCACTCGCCGGGAAGATCACCGACTGCCCGGCGCCCATTAATACTCGGACTGCAATCAACGGGATGAGGGTCGTGAAAAAGCCCGTCAGGGCGAAGGCGGCTGACCCCACGAGGTATCCGCAGGCATATGCGCCTTTGGGGCCAATCCGATCCACCAGCCAGCCCGAGGGAACTTGCATGAACGCATAAACCCAGAAAAAGGCCGACAGGAGAACGCCGACCGTCGCCGCAGACAGGCCCAGCTCTTTCATGGCCAGGGGCGCTGCCACCGACATTGCGCCCCGCTGCGCATAGCAGACGGCCATGCTGGCCACGAGCAGCACCATCAGCCCCCAGCGCTGCGGCGATTTCTTCAGTTCATCGAGACCGATCATGGGAGGTTTTCGCCGATTGTGCCCCGCCTGCCGCTGCGGCTACCTGTACAAGGTGAATCTGCCGCTTGACCGCGACGAAAGTTCTACCACAGATGCGGGAGACAGTTGGCCGGAAGTTGTCCGCGAAGTGGGCTAGGCCGCCGCGTCGTGCGACGAAGGGCGCGGCAAAGCATGAATGGACAAAACGTCCCACGCCTGAACAACCCGGACGACCATTTGTTCCCTGTTGAGGTACAATCTGCCTACGTCGGCTCGCTCAACCTCGCGATTACCCCAGCAGCGGCCTGACGGCTCGGACCCGTGACCCGAATTCCTCGACACAAGCGCGGAGGTGTCCGATGCGTGCTCTGGTTTCTGCCGTAATCCTGCTGCTCTCAGGTGCGACCGCATTGGCGGCCGACCTGAAGCCGCCCAGCAGCGCCGAAATGTGCGGTGATTGCCATCGTGCCATCCACGCCGGCTGGAAGAAGTCAGCCCACGCGACGGCGATGGAGAGCCGGCTGTTCCAGGACGCCTTGAAACTTGCCGAGTCGGATTTTGGCGCTCAAAGCCGCAAGATTTGCCTGAGCTGTCACTCGCCGATTGCCGTGCAGACCGGCGACCTCGACCTCGTCAAGAAAGTGAGCTGGGAGGGCGTCACCTGCGACTATTGCCATTCCATCCAGGAGGTCACAGAAACCGGCGGGAACCCGAAAGCGCGGGTCGAGTTCTCTCTGGTGAAGAGCGGGCCAACCAAGGATTTGACCTCGCCCGCGCACGGCACGCGCTTCTCCCCCATACATACCTCATCCCTCGCCTGCATTACCTGCCACGAATACCGCAACGCGACGGGCTTCGCGGTGCTGACCACGTACTCGGAGTGGAAGAACAGTTCGTACGGGAAGGACGAACAAGGCTGCCAGTGGTGTCACATGGGCACAGTGGCGGGCGACGTTGTGGACCCGCGGGTCAAACGCTCGACCGGGTCGGGGATCAATTTGCACGAAATCCCGGGCAGCCATTCCATTCAGCAACTGAATAAGGCCATCAAGGCGGACCTCATCTCGACGCGCGAAGGCGATCAAGTAAAGGTTCAGGTGAAAGTGACCAACCAGGGGGCGGGACACTACGTCCCGACCGGTTCGCCGCTGCGCCAACTCCTGATGGAGTTGCGAGCCGACGCTTACGGCGGCCGCCGTTTCCAGGAGCAGGTGAAGTACACCCGCATCGTTTCCGACCGGAGCGGCTTCGTTCTCGACCGCGAGTCTGCGGTGTTCATTAAAGCTGCGCAGGTGGTGAAGGACACTCGCCTGGCCCCGAATGAGACTCGCACCGAAAAGTTCTCCTTCCCCATCCCGCGCGGGACGCAGGCGGAAGTCGAGGCGGCCTTCTATTATTACTACTCTCCGATGGCCACTACCGAGGCCGAACAAAAGGTCAAATTTCTGACGATTCGGCGGCTCGTGCAGTAGCCCCTCGAGGCACGGAGACGAGGTCGCACAAAACATCCCTCGCGCGAGGCAACAGACAAAAAGTCCCTCGCCTCGCTCCTGAATTGCGCCTTGGCTCACGACGTGCTAAAAACCTCTCGGGGTGCGCACGTGTCCTCGCCGAGAGACCCTGCTTATACTCCCTTAGTCTCAGGACACCGAACTTCGCGTCGCGAGTTCCTTCGCCTGGGCGGCGCCGCGCTGGCCGTCACGTCGCGGGGAAGCAGTGCCGCAAGGTGGTCGTCGAGCGCGTCGGCTATACCGTGGCCGCGATGCACATCAAGAACGGCAAGTGCCAGTATTGCCGCGAGCCGATTCCGGGCGTGTGGACCTAAGCGAAATTCGAGTGGGTTGAGAGGGCATGTCGCAGGCAGACTGACATAGGCGAAAGGTACTTGGTATAACGCTGATGTACCGCCTCTTTCCAAGCTACAATAGTAAACGGCCAGGACGCCAGGCGGGATCGCATTGAGTGGAAGCGATGAACCATAGAGTCAAGATCGAATTACCCCGAGAAGCTCTCGCCGAATACTGCCGCCGCCACCACATTCGCAAGCTTTCGCTATTCGGATCGGTCCTTCGCGAAGATTTCCGCGACGACAGCGATGTGGATGTATTGGTTGAATTCGAACCTGGCAATGGGCCAGGCTTCATTCGTCTCCACCAGATGGAAGCAGAGCTCTCAGGTCTGCTGAGGGGACGGAAGGTGGACTTGGTTACGGCCAAATTCCTCAGCCACCGAATCCGCGACCGGGTTTTGGCTTCGGCCGAGGTCCAATATGCCGAAGGATGACCTCGACTACGTTGGGCACATGCTGGACTCGGCCCAGACAGCCCTCCGGTTGGTTGCCGGCAAGTCCCGAAAGGATTATGACGGGGATGAAACCTTGCGGCTCGCGCTCGCCCACCTCTGTCAGGTGGTTGGCGAAGCTGCCCGGCGAGTCTCCGCGGAATTCTGCGCTGCGCATGCGCAAGTCCCCTGGAAAGCGATTGTCGGAATGCGACATAAGGTGGTGCACGATTACCTCGCCGTTGACGAAGACGTCGTGTGGCGAACCGTGACGCAGGAGATGCCGGACCTCGCCCAAGCGTTGGAGCAGATACTTACATCAGAAACCGGTCATTGAGCGGCACGGCAAATCTCAGAAAGACAGTGAGCCCGTCACCGCCCTCGATTGGCCGGCAGCGTGTAAAGCGGACCAGCAGTATCGCTCCGTGGCTTTGCTCCTGAATTTCGACCCTTCTACTTCATCGAGTTCTCCAGTCAGGGTCATGACATGCGAAGAACGACTCCCCTTCTGCTTATTCTTTTCGCCTTCTTTCCTTTCAATGAAGCTGCCGACCTGAAAGTGCGGCCACCCGCGGTGGCGGGAATCCATTCGCCTCCCCGCCGTCATTCCCGCGCAGCTTGTCCCCGTGAAAACGGGGGGCGGGAATCCATCCGCAAAGCAACTCCTGCCCCTTCGTCTCGATCAGATCGGGGCTCAGGGTGAGAATTTCCGTGGACATCAGACAGCCCGTCAGCCGACGATGTCTGCGCCACCTACGATAAAACCGCGGTAGAGAAGATAGAGGCCGACAAGAAACACAATTATTTCTCCGAGGATGAACCAACGGTTATCCCGCTTCTTTTTGATCAAGCGCCCAACGGCACTGGGAAAGAAAATCCGACCAACCCCTTTCAATAAAACGAGCCAGCCCACGATGGTAATGACCAGCCGCCAGTCCAATGTCCAGACGGAATGTCTTACGACGAGTAACACGCCAAGAATGAGAATAGCAAACCCCGAAAGGTAGGTGATTCCCGGACTCTGAACTGCCTCTTCTTCAAGAGCCAGAGATTCTTTGTAGCGAATGAGTACCGCCGCTGTGCTTATAACGCTTACAAGGCCGATAACTTTTGCTAGAAAAATTGACGTTTCCATCTTGTTTTTCCTAATTCTAATGAAAAGCATGTAGCGCGGTCCTGATTTGCAGGTCCGCGGCCTGTCCGTCAACCGGCGGGCCTGCGCCAGCCGCC
>CAZTHM010000102.1:0-10144 GCA_964613505.1 uncultured Acidobacteriota bacterium
GCCTGGAGGGATTCGAACCCCCGACCTTCAGCTTCGAAGGCTGCCGCTCTATCCATCTGAGCTACAGGCGCGGCATTTCAGTTTACCCTAACTTCGGACTTTCGGGAAGGCAGTGGCAACCCGCCGTATTCCCACGGGTAGCACAAACATTAACTTCACGTTGTGCTGGCTCCCATTCATATTGCATAATCTCGCCACTCCCTGCGATGTGGTCGTGAGGGGAATCCCGATTCCGCTCGAAGGTGGAATGCTCGTTTTCCAAGGGCACGATTGAAAAAGGCCCATGCGGCGGGTGGGTTGGAAGCAGGGCAGCAAACTCTGAACAAGGAGACAAGCTATGTCGGACCGCGGGGTTTTTGTGGCAGCTTCTCTCACAGTTGTCCTGATCGTTGCCGGCGCCTTCGCGCTACCTCAGTTTTTCTTCTTTGAGCTGGCGAAGTCCACGATTTATATCGCCATCGCAGTCCTGGTGTTCTTTGGCGAGGACCGCTACAGCTACATGCTGGGCATCGTGGCTCCTCCCGTCTGGTTTCTGGCGGATATCCTGGCCGGGGGATTCCTCCGCGAATTCGGAGTCCTCCTCCGCTACCTGACGATGGAAGATATCGGGCTGCTGGACACTCCGCTCCACGCTTTGGCCCGGTTGGCGGGCGTCCTGCTGGTGGTCCTGTGCTATCGCGCGTGGAATAAAGAGGTGACCGAAAAGCTCTTCGGGCGGACTTTCCAGATTTCAATGGCGGTTTCTCTCGCCTACGCGGCGGGCCTGGCAGTCTGGTACCTTTTCGGGATCTCAGCGTGATGGCGCTCGCAGGGGCGCCCCACGAAGTCCGGCCACAAGCCGGACTTCCACTTTCCGCAGGGACGAACAAACCAGGTGATTTCTCTCTGCTGCCGGACTGGAGAGCCATCAGGACGGAACTCTCCGCGTTCCCCGGCTGCCTCTGGGTCCACCGCCGTTCGGACGAAATTCCCACGCCAGGGCTCAGGGTCGTCGCAACAGTCTGTTACAATCGATAAAGAAGCTGTGAGCGGTTCGGCGCGTCTGCAGCAGGGCTGCCGGCGCCGGGGTTTGATCGATTTGGTTAATCTCTGAAGGGAACGCTTCATCATTTCATGACCGCAAGCTTGGACAAATTCCAGAGGATTGAAATCACCCAGCGCAAGGACCACGCTCCGGATTTGTGGTCGATTCGGGTCCGGCCGGAGCAGCCCCTGGCGTTTCAACCCGGCCAATACGCTACGCTGGCTTGGAACGATGGCGGGCACCTGGTCGAGCGGCCCTATTCGATCGTTTCGAGTCCGCTGGAAGCAGAAATTGAATTCTTTCTTGAGCTCGTGCCTCACGGAGGGCTCACGCCCGTGCTCCGCAAGATGGGTGTGGGGGATAACCTCCTCATCCGGCGTGAGACCAAAGGCCGATTCACGTTTGATAAAACGAGCGGGCACTTGAATCATTTTCTGGTCGCCACCGTTACCGGCGTCGCGCCGTTTGTAAGCATGGTCCGAACGCTTGCGCATGAAGCCAGAGAAGGCCGCCCCAGCAATTACCACGTGGTGCTTCTGCACGCTGCCAGCCGCTCCTGGGAGTTTGCCTACCGTGAGGAGTTGGAGGCTCTCGCCAAAGATTCGAAGTGGTTCAAATACGTTCCCACCATCAGCCGGCCGTGGGAGGACGCTGCGTGGAAAGGCGAGGCCGGGCGAATTGAGGACATCCTGCGCAAATACGTGGACTCGTTCGGACTGGAACTTTCCAATACCACGACTTACCTCTGCGGCCAGCCGCAGATGGTTGAGAATTCCCGAGAGATCCTCCAGCGGCGGGGATTTCAAAAGGAATTCATCCGCCAGGAAATCTACTGGGTCCCCAAGAAGGCAGCGAAGTAATCCCACCTTGGACGTCAAGAAGTGACAGCGGCCAGATCGGTCCCCGCGTGTGGTGTGGCGAGGTTCGGCACCGAAAGGTGGGAGAACTCACGGATCTTCTCCGCCGCCATGGCGCCGAAGCGTTCCTGCGTTTTGGGGAGATGAATTGTCACACTCTCGTTCTGGCGCGTGAGGAGTTCGAGTCTGGCAAAGGGGCCGAAGTTGCGTTCGCGCACGGCGACGACGTCGCTGTAGGGTGTGATGACGATCCTGGGCCTCCCGAAGATGCGAGACTTAATCAGCAGCACCCGCCGCGGAGTGACGAGCAGCCAGCAGCGCCGCGGCCCGCGCGACCGCTTCCACCCTCTGAGCACACCGAGAAGCTCTTCGCCCGAGTCAAGATGCGCGCTCAGACGACGCAGGCGGTCGGGGGCAAGATCGAGCAGGCTTTCTCGCAGGGCGCTCGGCTGTCGTGTCTGGAATATCCTTCCCATCAGCCATCTCAGCCACGATGCAACAATGTGCAGGTCGAACCACAATGTCCGCACCAGCCAGGGGCCAACCAGCGCGAAGACCGCGGCGAAGACCACCACGATGCCCAGCATTATCCACGGCGCGTAAACTGAAAGCAGCGTGCCGCCGACTACGGCGACGTCTTCGACCACGCTCAAAAGAGGGTTGGCGACCCCAAGACTCTTCGACGTGCTTACCAGCCGCACGCTGGATTTGGCCGAGTGCGCGGCAGTGGCCAGCGTCGCTCCCGTCAGCATCGTCAGCACGAGTCCGGGCGCGGCGTCGGCGTTCAACGTGGCGCCGGCCGCCAGCGCTCCCGCCACCGGACGCAGGAGGGTGTGCGCGAAATCCCAGGCGTTGTCGACGACGGGGAATTTATCGGCCAGGATTTCGCAGGCGCACAGAACCCCTAGAATCACGATGGCTTCGTCGGAAATCAGCCATTGGAAGCGCGGCGCAACATGAACCATCCCGCTGAACCGCGCAAAAAGCGCCATGACGAAAAGCGGCAAGTAGGTGTTTACCCCACTCGCCAACGCCAGGCCCAAGGGCAGACCGAATGACATCGTTAGCTCACCTTTCAGGTGATTCTGACACTCGGGCTAGCGGAGGTCAAGCGAAGGCAGAAGGCAGAAGGCAGAAGGCAGACAATCTTCCATAGGACTTTGGAACTGGGGACTTGGGAGGGGGCGCGGTCGAAAGCAAGGGACGAAGCGCTGGTGTGTGGCAAGCAGGAGCTACCAACCCCAACTGTTTGCTGACGGCTGATAGCTGAATGCTGTGAGCTTTCTATTTCGACTTCTGACTCCTGACTTCTGAACCTCTTCTTCCCGGATCAACGTGGTACGCCACCAACGTCTCCGGCCAGAATGTGACACGCACCTTCGCGATGCGGCTGGTGGGGAAAAGTCGCCGCAACCGGCGCGCGGAGAGCAGCCCCAAATCCTGCACGGTGCCTTTGGGAATGTGCGTCCCGAGCAGGCGGTTGTACTCTCGTTGCATCGGCTGCGGCAGGAATTGAATGAAAGGCAAATGGTAGTGGCTCTCGAAGGGGTACCAGTAGTTCGGAGTTGTTACGAACCAGCTTTTGCCGACCCGCATCACTTCTTTGGCGAACTGTTCCTGTCGGCCTTCGCCCAGAATGTGTTCGATGACGGCGTTCGAGAACACCAGGTCAAAACTCTTGTCGGGAAAGGGAAGGGAACAGCCGTCAAAGACCGCGTATTGCGGCTGGGGATAGTAGTTTCGCGCGCTGGTAACTTCCGAAAGCTCGTACCCACCCGCGACGATTCGCTCCGGGTGAGGGTAGACGTCCTCGAGCGTGTAGCGCAGAAAGACCTCGCCGCTCGCGCCGATATCGAGCACGCGGTCTTCCGGACGCGGCCGGAAGACTTCCGAAAGCAGTTCGAATTTTTTCGTCCGCGACTTATGGCTCAGTCGCCGCAGGACGCGTTTGAATAGAGGATCGCTCATTCCCAATCCGAGTGCCGGCGAAGGTAGCGGCGACTTTACGTCGCCACTGGGAGATTCCTCGTCACACCAATCCAGCGGCGATTTTAGGTCGCCACTGAATGCTCCAAGAGTCTAACTCAGAATTCGGTTGTTCTTTCCGCATGAAAACGAGGCTCGCCTTGATCCACAAAAAGCGGGCGCGACTCTCCCACAACCAACCGCAAGGGAGTTATACTGCTTTCTCGAATACCCATACTGTTGGGGTGGTTGGGAGAGAAGCGAATGTCCTCGGAAAAGCGCAGCACCGCGGAGAGCGAAAGGCTCTACGAGCAGGCGTGCCAAGTCCTGCCCGGCGGCGTAAACAGTTCATTGCGGAACGTCGTGCCGCACCTCGTCTTTAAGCAGACTCGGGGCGCAATCCTGGTGGACGTTGATGGGAACGAGTATGTCGACTATCAGGCCGCCTTCGGCCCGCCGCTCCTCGGGCACAACCATCCGGAAGTCAATCGCCGCGTGGCCGAGGCGCTCAACGGGGCGCTGCTGCCCGGCGTGGGAACGATCGAGCTCGAAATCGAAGTGGCGCGGAAAATCAAACAGCACGTTCCTTCGGCGGAAAAGGTTTTGTTGTGCAACACGGGCTCGGAGGCGACCTATCACGCCATTCGCGTTTCGCGCGCCGTCACCGGTCGTAAGAAGCTCATCAAATTCCAGGGTTGCTATCATGGGATGCACGATTATGTATTGATGAACATCATCAGCCCGCCGGACAAAGTCGGCAAGCTCGATCCGGGGTCGGCGGGGATTCTGCCGGAAGTTCTCGAGCAGACCCTGGTCTGTACCTTCAACGATCTCGACGATGTTGAGCGCACGCTCAACGCGCATCGCGGCGATGTGGCGGCCATCATCCTCGAGCCGATTCCGCACAACATCGGCTGCGTGCTTCCCAAGCCCGGCTTCCTGGAAGGCCTGCGCCAGTTGACCACAGCGCACGGCGCGATTCTGATTTTTGATGAAGTCATTACCGGCTTCCGGCATCACATCGGCGGCTACCAGGCGATTTGCGGCGTCACGCCGGACCTGACCACCCTGGGCAAGGCCATCGCCAATGGGTTCCCGATGGCGGCCCTCGCCGGCAAAGCCGAAATCATGGACCGCTTCAAGACGCGCACCGGCGGCGACACGTTCTTTGCGGGCACGTTTAACGGCAACGCCATCAGCTGCGCCGCCACGCTCGCGACGATCGAGATCCTCGAACGCGAGCCTGTCTACGAGCACACCTTCCGTCTGGCCGAGCGCCTCCGCAAGGGATTGAGTGATATCCACCAGCGCCTGGGCATCCGCGCCACGGTCGCGGGCTTCGGCTCGATTTTCCTCACTTACTTCATGGAAGGGCCCATCGAGAATTACACCGACCTGCTGCGCAACGACGAAGCGCGCTTCGTCGAGTACCGCCGCATGCTGATCGACCGCGGCATCTTCAAAATGCCCGTGAACCTCAAGCGCAACCACGTGAGCTACGCCCACACCGACGCCCACGTAGATCAGACTCTTCAAGCCTGCGAGGACGTGCTGACGCAAATGTCCGTCGCCGCTGCCTGAAGTCCGCGGGTGGCGCAGATATCGTAGTTTGATGTCCGCGAAGCGCAAAGGCTGAAGGGTCCAGAATTCCCGCTTGGACCGGCAACGGCGGGGGGCTTACTTCAGCATCGAGAGGGCTTTGGCAACGCTCCAGGCGATGAGGCCGCAAACCGGAAAGGTCAGGACCCAGGCCGTGACGAGTTCGCGGCCCACGCCCCAGCGTACGGCGGAGAATCGCCGCGTGGCGCCCACACCCATGATGGCCATGCTAATAGTGTGGGTTGTGCTGAGGGGAATTCCGATGCGCGAGGCGAATTCGATGGTGAGTGCCGCTCCCGTCTCTGCGCAGAAGCCGTCCACGGGCTGCAATTTGGTGAGGCGCAGACCCAGCGTACGCACGATCCTCCACCCGCCGATGGCCGTGCCCAAGCCCATCGTTAGAGCGCAGGTCCAGATAACCCAACCCGGAATGACGAAGGTCGGCGACAGTCCGCCCAGAAACAGGGCGAGCGCGAACACGCCGATGAATTTCTGGCCGTCGTTGCTGCCGTGGCTGTAAGCCATGAAGGCGGCGGAGGCGATCTGCGCCTTGCCGAAGATTCGACGCACGGTGCCCGGGCGCGCCTTGAAGAAGATACGGAAGATGAGTGCGGTCAGCAGCAGAGCCCCCAAGAATCCCAGGAATGTGGAAAACGCTAATCCCACTAGAACCTTGCGCCAACCATCCCATACTAGTACGTCGGGCCCTGCCGTCGCCAAGCCTGCCCCGGCGAGGCCGGAAACCAAGGCGTGACTTTCGCTCGTGGGAAGGCCGCGCCACCACGCCAGCGTGCTCCAGACTACGATGCCCACCATGGCGGCGGCAATGGTTTCGAGGTTGATGCTCTCCGGCTTCACAATTCCCGTGCCGAGGGTTTTGGCGACGGCCGTCCCGGAAAACGCGCCCAAGATGTTAAGTGCGGTGGCCATCGCCAATGCTGCGTATGGGCGCAGCACGCGCGTGGAGACCACGGTGGCAATGGCGTTGGGAGCGTCCGTCCAGCCGTTGACAAATTCGGCGGCCAGCACCAGAGCGAGCGTTATGAGTGTCACTGCGCTGATTTCAGCCAAAAGGGCGTGGAACCTCCGGTCACTGCGACCTTCGAGGGCTGCGTTTTCTGATGCCAGCTTCCCTGGGATTCGACCCGAACCTATGAGCCCAGCCGCCGCTGGCCGTTGCCGCGGCTTAACTCTCTTCGGGCCCGACGCCGACCGCTCGATGCCTGGCATCGCCATCCTGCGCGCGACGATCCTCTTCTTTGCCAGGTGTTTCCTCATCGTCTCTGGGCAGGGTTTCCAGCAAGGACAACAAAAGGAGCATCTTGGGGTCCGGCCGCGTCGAACAAACTGGGGCAACCAGGACAGCGCCCATGAAGAGAATGAACATCCCCACCAGCAGCGCTTCGGTCATAACCAACCTCGCAGCCATCGGCGCGAATCGAGTATGCGAGTCGGGAGTTAAGCCAAGGTTAAGCCTGCGTTAAGCCCATGTTAAGGTTCGAACGACATTGTGGCGGTTTTTCCGGCCGGCCCGTGGGAGATCGCAGACCCCACAAATCAGGTGTCTGCGCCAGCCGGCGAGTACCAATCGCGCTGTAGCGCCGGTCTACGACCGGCGAGTCACTGAAACCGCGCTCTGCGAGGGCCATCGGCGCTCCCCGACCCCCTCGGGGCAGGCGCCGACCGCCGCTACAGCCTGCGGCAACCTTGACTTCCCGCAAAGGTCACCAGTAGACTCGCCGCTTCTCAGTCGCAGGAGCAAGCGTGCGGTTCCGCTTGCCTCAGAGTGCAATTCAGATTTCTACGGAGTCGAAGTGATGGGCGTGTTCAAGCGTCGGTTTGTTGTTTTTCTCTTCTCTTTTTTGAGCGTGGGGACAGCGGCGAGTGCCGCTGATGGTCGAGCGATTTCCCTGAACGGCGACTGGAACTTTGTTGCTGACCCGACGGGCGCGATGAAGATCACCGACCTTGCTTCCGCGCAAAACGTGCGACCCACGCGCGTTCCTTCCTCCTGGCAGCAGCAATTTGAGGACTTGCGCGACTACGCGGGCGTGGCGTGGTACTGGCGAACTCTCAAGCTCGACACGCGGCCCAATTCGAGCCAACAGGTTGCCCTTTTGCGCTTTGGTGCTGTGGATTACCTCGCCGAGGTTTACGTGAACGGCCAGAAAGTGGGCGCGCACGAAGGCGGTTACTTGCCATTCGAGTACGACGTTTCCTCGCTGCTGCGCATCGGCGAAAACGAAATCGCGGTCCGCGTGGTTGACCCAGGAGCGACGGTCAAAGAAGTTGAGGGAATCAAATACGCCGAGATTCCGCACGGCAAGCAGAACTGGTACGTGCAGACCAGCGGCCTCTGGCAGGACGTGGAATTGAGCGTCCGGCCACGCATGCACTTCGGCCCCATCCACATTACGGCGGGCGCCAGCGGGATTTTCAAGATTCAAGCTCTGGTTCGCAACGTCACGGTTGACTTGCCGATCGGAGAACCCCTGCGGGTCAAAGCTGAAATTCGAGACGCCACCGACAAAACCGTCTGGTCAGGCGCGCAGGAACTAAAGCGCGACCAGGAGAGCTACGAACTTTCGGGGCAGGTCCCAAGCCCGGCGCTTTGGGACATCGGCCGGCCGTCTCTCCACAAGCTGCGTGTTACGTTGCCCACCGGCGACGCGCGCCAAGAGCGCTTCGGCTTTCGGACGTTTGAGACTCGTGCCGGCAAATTCTTCCTCAATGGCCGCGCGGTTTATCTACGCGCCGCGCTCGACCAGGACTTCTATCCGGAAACGATTTACACGCCGCCGTCGTTGGAGTTTTTGAAGAACGAAATGGAGCAGGCGAAGCTCATCGGTCTTAACCTGCTCCGCTGTCACATCAAAGTTCCCGACCCGCGTTATTTGCAGGCTGCTGACGAAGCGGGCGTGCTCATCTGGTACGAGATTCCCAACTGGGACAAGCTCACCGAGGATTCGAAGCGGCGGGGCATGGCGACGCTGCGCGGCATGGCCGAGCGCGACTGGAATCATCCCTCGATTGTCATTGTGAGCGTCATCAACGAAAGCTGGGGAATCGACCTCAAAGACGCAGCGCAGCGCCAGTGGCTGCAGCAGGCTTATCGCGACGCCAAGGCGGCGGTGCCCTGGCTGGTGGTGGACAACAGCCCTTGCTGCGAGAACTTCCACATGGCCACCGACATTGCCGACTTCCACCAATACAATGCCATTCCCGACCACGCTTCGGATTTCGACCGCTTTGTGGAAGACATGGCGCGAAGGCCCGGCTGGCTCTTCAGCCCCTTCAATGATGGGGCGCAGCGAGGCGACGAGCCGCTCGTGCTTTCCGAGTTTGGCAACTGGGGTTTGCCGCGCCTGCCTGCGGAGAAACCCTGGTGGTTTGCGCGGCCCTTTGCGCAAGACCGGCCGATTACTTTGCCGGATGGGGTTGAAGAGCGGTTCAGAAGCTATCAGCTCGACGCAATCTTTCCGGACTTCAATGCGCTGGCCGACGCAGCCCAGTGGCACCAATTCCGCGCGCTCAAGTATGAAATCGACGCGATCCGTGCGCGCCCGGAACTCGAAGGCTATGTCATCACGGAATTCACCGACCTCAATTGGGAAGCCAACGGGTTGCTCGACATGTGGCGCCGTCCGAAGGCCTACGCCACCGAGCTGCGAAAGCTCCAGCAGGACGACCTGCTCGTGGCGCGCGCCGAAAAGCGAAACCTGACGCCGGGCGAGAAAGCGCGGATTGAAGTCTCGTTTTCGCACTATGGCAGCGACGCGCTGGCCGGAGCGCAACTGACCTGGGAGCTGGAGGGCACTGAGCTGAAGGGGAATCTCGTGTTCCCCGCCATTCCATCCGGCACGGCGGCGAGTGTTGGCAGAATTGAATACGCGGCGCCCGAAGTTACGGCCCCGTCCCGGCATCTCTTGAAAGTACGGCTGACGGCGGGAGCGAAAGTCATTTCAGAAACCTCCCTGGATTTCTACATCTTTCCGACAAAAACCCCCGACCTGCCGCCCCCGGTTTCATTTCACGATCCCGCGGGACGACTGCGGAGACTTCAGATCGAAATGCGCGCGCGCAATTACCTGGCGCCCAGTGGCGCGGAGAGCTTTCCGGTCCTAATCACTTCTGTATTCGACGACGAAGTGAAGAACCTGCTCAGAACAGGGGGCCGGGTCATATTACTCCCTTCAGATAAGCAGACGCTCGCCTCGGGAATCGAGATTGTGCCGCGCGCTGGGTCGTATCTCGACGGCAACTGGATCTCAAGCTACCTCTGGATCCGCAAGGACCAGGAGCCTTTCAAACCGATCGGCTTCGAAAAGCTGCCGGGCTTTGAGGTTCAATCGGTGGCTCCGAGCACTGTGGTCCAGGGGTTGAGGCCGGAGCAGTTTTCCGACGTGCTGGCCGGGCTCTTTTATGGATGGATTCACTCCAATGTGGGCGCGCTCGTCCAGGCGCGCTGCGGCCAGGGGAAACTCCTGATTTGCACCTTCTCGCTTGGCACTACCTACGGCAGCGACCCATACGCCACTTACCTGCTCGACGCCCTCGTGCGATACATCGTCTCAGGGCCAATCCCCAAATTCGAAATCCCGCTTTGAGTTGACAATGCTGACGGGTCTTGACTGACAACTGAAAACTGATAACTGACAACTGTTTCTTGGTCGGGGCGCCCGGATTTGAACCGGGGACC
>CAZTHM010000103.1:0-10130 GCA_964613505.1 uncultured Acidobacteriota bacterium
GCGGGGATTCTCGTAGAAGAAATGGTTGTGCAGTGCGGTGACTTCCAGCCCATTATCGAGCAGCGCCGACATGACGGGATTCACTTCATCCTCGGTCAGCACCAGGTCGCCCATCATGACTTCCATGCCGCCGTCGCCCTTGGTCATCCCCAGCCATCCGCCGAATCCGAACGGGGTCGGCGTGGCGACGCTGTCCACCACCACGGTCAGATCTTTTCTGGGGACGTTGATCTTGAGGACGTTCGCCTTGAAGTCCCCCTGCCGGTCAAGTTGCTTCAAGACGTTCTGATATTCCGCCGGCATTTCCTGCGCGCACGCCGCGCGCGCAATCAGCGCCAGACTAACCGCAATCTTGGACGTCACGGTCAACACGCGTAAAAGGGAATGATTCATGTCTCTCCTCATGTATTCCCAGGGCCAATCGGGCACTGGCAGAATGTCCGCGGCGCGGGTGGTTTAGCCCGCTGGTTCGAAAAGTTTCGCCTTGGAGGGAATCGCCTTCTCCAACTCGCTCGCCATCTTCCTGGCGCGTTCGACGGCAGCGGCCTCGCGCTCATCGCCCTGGGGTTTGAATGTCAGGCCCAGAGCTCCGATGATTTCGCCTGAGGCGGTTTGAAGCGGCAAGGTCACATCGAAGTTACCTTCTTCCTTGAGCACGACGGGCTTCCTGGTTCGCATCGTTTCCAGGTCCTCGGGATCCGATTTCCTGCCGATCCTCTCCGCCAGGTTGCAGGCGACGATGATGTTGTCGGTGCCGTTCGGCGGCGTAACGTGCAGCCCGATGCGCACCAAATCGGAGTGCTTTCGCGCGAACTCGTCAACGAGTCTTTGCGCGACGATCTTCCCTTGCGGCACGGAACTCTTCGACCCGCTCAGGTCCTCGACCGAGAGGTCATCGAAGTGAATGACCGAGTCCGCCTTGGTCCACAAGCCGATTTTCCCCGCGTCCTTGAAGGTGTCGTCCTTCGCGGTGATCTTCAACTGGCCGTCGTAATAGCACTTGAACTCGTTGCCGCGCGCTTCCACTTTCATCTCGTGCCAGGCGTTGGAAGGAACTTTGAAGTTGGCCCCGGCGAATTGCACGCGCCGGCCTTGGACAACGTGATACAGACGGTAGTTGTCCTCGAGCGCGTTGGCGCGAACGATGTAGTAGTTGTCCTTGTCTTTCAGCCGAAACACCAGGCCCGCGCCCTGATCCACTTTGCCGGAGAGGGTTTTGAATTTTACGCTCAGGGTCAGGTCCCGATAGCTTGTGTCGTCGGCGATGGCCAGCGGAAAGCGATCGTCCGTCGAGTCAGGGGAAGTCTGAGCAAGGACGTTGGGCGGCGACGGCGCGGAATCGTCTTTCATCACGCCCCACTGGCCCGCCGCCCCCTGCCCCGTCAGGGCGGACACAAAACCCTGCGGCAAGCCTCCGGCCGAATCTTGGTCGAAGCTCCAGGTTCGTTTGTCGGGCTGGGCCGCGGCGTTGCTCATCGCAATGAGCAGTCCCACGGACAGCACCACAACACGACTAAAACTTGGAAAACCCTTCGTTTGGTGCATGACGCCTCCTTCGCATGATTCTGCCCGAGCCCTGATTGACTTGATAGATTTTCGGATGCGCAAGCGTTGGGCGCAGTGGCGCGGAGTTTTGGAAAGCGGAGCAATCGACTCCGGGGCCGTTCGACTGACTTGGTCCCCCATAGTTCTCAGCTCCGCCATGGAAGCACCACACCGAACAGTTCGCCTTCGCCACGTTTTTCCCCTCCTCTGCTGGATCCGCGTGGCCCGATTCTAACATGCTGACGGCGAGCCATCACCCGCCGTGATTCGCCCCCGCCACGCCGCGTGGCGCGTCCCCCAACGCCGCTAGGAACCCTCATCGTGCAGTCCTGTGGCGACGACCGATACTTCCTTGGTCAACAGGCGCCGTGAAAGTGTGTTCCGCCGGCGCGGGAATCTGCTAATCTTACCGTGAGGAAAGCGTCCTCCTTGCCCGGTTTGAAGGGGGAAATCGTTGTGCCTGGCCGGGGCGCCAACTGTTGAGGCTTGCTCCCAAACCGGACTGGGTCCCTGGAGATACTGCCATGAAAGTTGTCATATCCTTCAAACCACTTGTAGCAGCGCTGCTGCTTGCCACCCTTTTCGCCGGCTGTTCGGGGGACCCGAACGTGCGCAAGCAGCGGTACTTCGAAAGCGGCATGCACCACTTCAGCGAGCAGCGATATCGCGAGGCCTCGATCCAGTTCCAGAACGCTCTGCAGGCCGATCCGCGCTATGCCGAAGCGCACCTGGAGTTGGCGCGGTGTTACCTTAAGCTGGAGATTTACAACGGCGCCTACAACGCCCTGCTGCGCGCCACCGAACTCCAGCCCGACAACCTGCCGGCCCAAATCGAACTGGGAAAGCTGTTTGTCCGCGCCAAGGAGTTCAAGCGTGCCGAGGAACGCGCCCAACTGGTCGTGGGCAAGGACCCGCGCAATGTTGATGCCCAGGTTCTGCTCGCCGGTGCCCACGCGGGGTTGGAGGACTACGCCAGCGCCCTGCGCGAAATGCAGCAAGCGATTGAATTGGACCCCCAGCGCCCGCCGTCCCACCTGGAGTATGCCAGGATCCAGGCGCTGGCCAGGCAGATACAGCCCGCCGAGGAAAGCTTCAAGCAGGCGGTGGAGCTTGATCCCCAGTCCGTGGAGGCGCGCCTGGCTTTCGGGAACTTCTTCGCGCAGCAGAATCGCTGGCCGGAAGCCGAGGAGCAGGTCCGTCGCGCCATCGAGCTTAACCCCAGGAATCCCCAGGCCCGCGCCGTGCTCTCCCGCCTCTTCATCGTTCAGGGGCGCAAAGCGGACGCCGTCCAGGTGCTGACGGAAGCCAAGCAGGCATTGCCGGAGTTTTCCGAAGCTTATCGAATGCTCGGCGACTTTTATTTGGCCTCCGGCGATCTCGATAAAGGCTTGGCGGAGTACGCGTCGCTCCTCAAGGAGCATCCCCTCGACCTGAAGGTGAAGAAGAATTACGTGCAGCTTCTGATCCTTCGCAACCAGCTCGATGAGGCGACGAAACTCAACGACGAAATCCTGGCCGGCAGTCCCAAAGACGTCGAGGGGCTGATCCACCGGGGCCAGATAATGACCCGCCGAGGGCGGCCCAATGAGGCCGTGCAAGTCCTGCGGTCCGCCCTGAGTTCGGAGCCCGACAACCCTGTGGCGCACTATAATTTGGGCGAGGCGTTCAACCTCCTCGGGAATATCGATCAAGCTGAAAAGGAATGGCGCGAAGCAGTCCGGCTGCGCCCGGGGATGTCCCGCGCCCACGAAGCACTTGCCGCCCTGGCCCTCCGGAGGGGCGACCAGGACCTGCTGCGCCAGAGCGCCGAGGCCATGATCAGCGCTGAGCCGGGGTATCCCACCGGCTACGTCCTGCGTGCCATGCTCCGCACCGCCCGCAAGGAATGGGCAGGAGCGGAGTCGGATGCCAAGAAGGCCATCGAGCTCGCCCCCAACAGTGCTGCGCCGTACGTCAAAATGGGCCACATTCGCGTGGCGCAAAACCGAATGGGCGAGGCGGAGCGATACTACGAGCAGGCCCTCGCGGAGGACGCGAATTTCGCGGAGGCTCTGCGGGGGCTGGTCGGGGTCTATTCCCGCCAGAGACAGCCCGCCAAGGCTCAGGCGCGGGTTGAAGCCCAGATTCAGAAAGCGCCCAACAACAGCAACTACTACATCCTCCTGGGGGGAATGCTGCTGGGCGCGAAACAGCTCGAAAGGGCTGAGGCTGCCTTTGAAAAGGCGGTCGAACTCAACAAAAACGATGCAGACGCATTTCTACTTCTGGCAGAGGCTCAAAAGCAAGCGGGCAAGCAAGACAAGGCGATTGCCACTTATGAGCGCGCCATCCAGACAAATCCCCGCAGCGCCCAAAGCTATGTCAATTTGGGAGTGATGGAAGAGAAGCGCGGGAATTGGCAGAAGGCTCAAGGGTTATATACGAAGGTGCTCCAAATAGCGCCCGACCATCCCCTGGCGGCGAACAACCTCGCCTATCTGCTCCTCGAGCGGGGCGGAAACGTGGACTATGCCCTTTCTCTCGCCCAGGTGGCCCGCCGCAAAATGCCCGACTCGCCGTTTACCGCCGGCACGCTCGCCTGGGCCTACTACCGGAAAGGGAACTACGGCTTGGCTATCCCCCTCCTCGAAGAGGCGGCAAAGAAAGCGCCTCAGAATCCCATTTACCAGTATCATTTGGGCCTCTCCTACTGGAAGGCTGAAAAATCCCAGCTCGCGAAACAGCACCTCGAGCGCGCGCTCCGCCTGGACCCCAAGTCACCCCAGGCGGCGGAGATCCGCAAGGTTCTGGCTGAATTTGGAAATGGTTAGGTGGGAACGGGCGCTGGGCTAAGCGATTGGTGAAGCTGTCAGGAAAGAAAAAGGGCGGTCAATTGACCGCCCTTTTCTAATTTGGGAGAGAGAGTCAGCGTGGCGCAATCCTCAAAACCTGCGTACCGCCACGCGCCTTGAGTGGTTTGGTAAGTCTACGACTTGCTCTTCAGCCTGCGCCGAACCGCACCACCCAACATGATCAGACCCGTTCCCAGCAGTGACAGTGTAGCCGGCTCCGGCACTGGGGTCTCGGAGAAGTTCTGCGTCACCAAAGACAGGGTCGCCCAGTTGAAATCACCTGTCCCCGCCGCCGACAGCTGAATGTCCTTGATGACATCCACCGTCATTACGGGAGTAAACGTGATGTGGTCGAAAAGCACATCGGGATTGTCGAAAGGCGCGTCAAGTACGTGAAGGCTGTCTGTGTCGCCCGACGAGCACCCCAGCGCGCCAAACGACCCCCCCAAACACAGCGTCTCGTCAATTTTCACCCCTGAGAAACCAACAGTACCACTACCCCAGAGTCCCAAGCTGGCGTCTTCGATAGGGTTCCCGCCTTCCATAACGGTTACTGTGTACTGGATCAGGGTGTCGTTTACTTGACCATTCGTCGCATTCCAGCCGCCCTGAAAGGTAAGACCCGGGTTGAAACCCGTCGGATCGACGCCCACAATGATGGAAGAATTCGGTGTAGCGACGCCGAGACCCTCTCCTATCACGGTTGAGCTGCCCGAAAAGCCGGAGAACACCTTGTCACCGATGACGCAGCCATTCTGGAAATTCGTGACATAGTACGCTAGCGATACACCACTGATACACGGAGGCAACCCCTCCGACTGTGCCAGTGCCGCGTACGGCACGGCCAAGACCAACGCGAACAACAAAAGTGTCTTCTTCATGGTTTTGTGACTACCCCTCTCCCTCACGAACATGCCTGCCCTTTTAGTCTCGTTTTTCTGTGGCGCCTCCTTTATAGCACCTCACATGCCAAACCGCCCAACCTGAACCAGTCCTTTTTCAAGGGGTTGGATGTTGCTGTGCTTTACAATAACGAGCTTAAGTGAAAAGTCTTGCCACCATGCACGAAATTCATGCATATTCTGTCTCCTAACCTTAGGACAGAAAAGGAGTTAGCCACTAGCACCAAGGTGCTATTTGTCCCTCTTTCCGGCACTCCAGGCCAGGAGAAGGCACCGGGCTCATACCAGAGAAATCGGCAAGAAGCCTTGCTCCAAGCAAAGCCCACTCAGACGTCGTGTTCTTTGATTGGGCTAGACTTCACCGCCCCACGCGTCGGCCCTGGTACCTGGTACGGCTGGAGCGACACCTTTCCCTCCGCCCTGCCCACGCTGGGCGGCACCACTCCGTAAGCTATAGGTCTCCCAGGTTTCATGGAATGCCCGCGCCGCAAGCGGGGAGCGGGACTTCTGCGTCTGGGCCAATTACGCCGCTCCCACGACCCCGGCAACCGAAGCCTCAGCGGATTTCGCAGGGCAGACGACGGCTCGTCGATTTCGGGATGGCAGGGCTGATCACAGGGCCGGACCTCGCTGAACGCACCAGGAGCCATCCCGCGTGGTCGCGTTTCTGAGCCGGGGTTCCCCCAAAAGCGGTATGCTCTGCAGTGGTCAAGAGGGTTATGGCAACAGGGGGCCAGGCGTGTGTTCGACTGGTTAGAGAGGTGCTAGACAGCCGAGACCGGTCTGAAAGAAGGACCCGTCCACGGGCCGGCAGACACCACCGCCGGCGAGCCAGCTAGCGCCTCGGAGGGCTCTTCACGAGCCCATTCTGATACGGGGAAAAGGAGACGAACACCCATGAAGCGCCCATCACCTTCGATCGAAGCCCAAGTGCGGCACGCCTTCGGCTTGCTGCTGGAAATCCGCAGTCAACCCGAGGCCCCGAATCTTCTAGCCCAGGCCATCGCTTTTCTGAAGATGCTGGTGCAAGGGGCGGATACGCAGACTCCACCCTTCGTGATTTCCGTGCAGGCCGTGCGCATCCGTGACCGCTAGGCCTGATCGCCGCCCGGCACTAGTGCCGTTCCAACTTTTTGGGGCTAGCCCCAAAAGGGCCGGAGCAAGCTCCAGGTGTACAGTAGAAAACCTTCGGGTTAGCCGAGATTAGTTGGAACGGCGCTAGACGGGCGTGGACGTGCCCGACCCCTCGCCAACCTTGGCGGAGGCTGCCGCCATCCCTTTTTCGCGCTGCAACTCCCGAACGAGATCTTCCAGGATGCGCAACTGCTCGTTGCGGCGCGCCACGGTAGCCTCCATCTTGGCCACCTGACGGCGGAGACTGGCATTCTGGCGGCGCAGCAGCACCAGGTTCTCGTTGGGAAAGGTCGGTGCCAGCGCGGCGGCGCGCCCGCCCGGCCCTCCCACCTTCTTCCCCATTCCGGGGCGTCCCGTGGCCAGGGGCGCAATGGTCGCTTGCACCTGTTTAATCAGGGCATCGAGTTCCTTGCGCTCCGCCCCCGGCGGGCAAAGCTGGCGCAGCGCGATCAGGCGGGCCAGGTCGGGATTATTCCGCCCGCGCTCCCAGTGCTGGATGGCGCCCTTGGTGGCGTTGAGGAGGCGCGACAAGGCCTCCTGGCTGACCTCCAGCCTCTGACGCACTCGGCGGATTACTTTCGCAGCAGTTAATTCAGCCATGATGTCGACCCTCGCTTTTTTTGGACTTGACACACGCTATAAGTATAGCCTATATTGTAGCCTTCCACAACCTGAGAGGCCAGCGGCCTGCCACGCCTCCGGCCGACTCGGCCTCGACCTCGCCCAACCCCGCCCCGGCACCCGGGACGGCAAACCGGGTTGTGACTGAGGTCAGCAGCAGTCCGGCTAGCGGAGCGGAGAGTTCCGCAGCAGATTCCGCCACTTGTCTTCCAGCGCATTCTGCGCGCGTTCTGGGGGCTTTGTCAACACCCCAGAAGACGGTGTCGGAAAAAGCGTTACTATACATGGACTGGCCTCCCTCGACACCCTCGCGCTTCCCTTCCCGCTCCCGCCCGACCCTTTATCGGCGCGTCGGGCCGCGGAGATTAGGGAATTCCGCCTACGTTTCAAGCCTAAAATTGCAGCCTAGCGCCCATTCGGACCCCGCGCCCTCGCACGCTTGCGCACCGCTGGCGCTTGACCACCCTGCTGGCCTCCGCCACTCGGCCGGGGATTTCCCGGGGAGGCTAAATTCCTCCGCTCTCCGCCTGGTCTTTAGGCATTCCGAAATCATCAACCCGAAAGGAGCCCTCCTCAATGACTCGAACCCTTCACCCGCTGCACATTGGAAAAGCCCGGCCCGGAACTGGGGACGAAACCGCCCCGGCCCGGGACGAAAGCAACTCTCTCCCCAACGATCCTGGCGGGGCGCGTCCAACCAGCCAAGTAGACTCTCCAGGCGCCGCACCGCCTTCCAGTCTCCCCGGCGCGTCCCGTTGCGATGAAAAGGGCTGCGTCTTTCCCGTGGCGGGCCCCGGAACAAGCAAGTGCCTGAGCCACACCCGCGAGGAATCCGAGCCCGAACACTTCGAGTCTTTTCAGCCCACCGTGCTGCTTTTGGATCGGGCCAAACACGGCCTGCCCGATGCGGAGACGGAACCGGATGATTCCCGGGTCCGGGATCGGCGCCGCGAACTGGCGGAACGCGAAACGTTCTTCGAGGAATCCGCTTAGCCAGATAGCTGGTGTGCCGGCGTCCAAAGTCCGGGCGCCGCTCGGGCTCGACGGGCGCGCGCCGCCGGTTCCTGATCGGCGGTGGCCGCTCAATCCACTCAAGAACGGGGAATCGGTCCAACGCGCCGCTTCCCCTGGGAGATAAGCCTATGGAAAGCTCTCGACCAAGTCAGCGCTCGGCTGCCGCGATGCCCGACCGTCCCTCGCCGCAGACCGGTGAACCCCTCATGCTTTCCCCGCAAAATGCGTTGCGCGTCCTGCGCCGGCGCACGGGAGGCAAGATCTCCCGGCCCACGTTCTACCGCTGGCTGAACAGCGGGACACTGACCTCCATCCGGGTTGGATATCACATCTACGTCCCCTGGTTCGCGCTGGAGGATTTCATCGAGCGCTGCTTGAAAGGAGAACGTCTCTGAATTGGGGGACCGAGGTTTACGCTGCACTTCCCTCGCGGGAAGCCCTCGTGCCACAATGGGAGCTCGGCGCCTCAGAAGCGGGAGGGGAGAGCAGGCATTCCGGGGAGTCGCGCGGCCGGGGACCTCATGGCGGGCAGGAAAAACAAGAAACCCGGGCATCCCTGGCGGGAGCGAGCACGCCGCTGGGGCCGCTACATCTATCTGCGTCTCGTGCGTCAAAACGACGCGCCCGATAAAGTGGCCAAAGGGGTGGGACTGGGCGTATTCATTGGGATCTTCCCCACCTTCGGAGTGGGTACGATCCTCGCCATCCTCATCGCTTCCTGGGCGAAATGGAACCGCGTTTCGGCGGTCCTGGGCACCTTTATCATGAATCCGCTCTTCAATCCTTTCTTTGTGTCGCTGAGCGTGGTCATCGGAAACCTCTTCGTGCCGGAGGGCTCGCGCATCACGGTGGAGATGTTCCGCAACGGCAAGCTCTGGCACGGCTTCCTGCACGCGATTCCGACCTACCTGTTGGGAAACTTCCTGGTGTCAACTTTCTTTGCGACGCTGGCCTACTGGCTGACACTCAACGCCGTCAAGGAGTACCGGCGGCGGCGCGCCGAAGCGCGCCCGGTTGCGGCGCCTGCCCCACGGACCGAAAAGGCTCCGAGCGTTCCTCCTCCGGGCGGCCGGCCCTGACACGCCCTCACTGACTCGACGGCGCCGAGGCTGCCGCTTCGAACGGCGTGGTTTTTCCATTGCAGATTCATCCTTTCATTTGCCTGGATCGAGCCCCAGCAGCGCTTTCAGTCGGATCACATCGAATCCCACCACCACCTGTTCGTCGATCAAGGTGACCGGAGTGGTCATCAGTCCCCGTCTTTGCAGTTCCTCGAGGGCTGCCTCGTCCTTGGTCACGTCACGATCCTCGAACCCGACGCCGTGTTGCGAAAGAAACTCTTTCGTCCGTTGGCAAAACATTCAACCGGGCTGACTGAAAACAACTACCCGCCGCAGAATCATTGTCTCCCTCCTTCCTGGCCTTGTGCCGTGGTCCCGGAGACTTTGAAACCTGCGTCAGCAATTACCTTGTTAAAGCGTGACGGGTCCACGGCCGCAGGGTCGTATTCCAGAGCGGCTTGCTTGTCCTGGAAGCTCACGTCGGCGCGACGCACGCCGGGAATCGCCCGCAGAGTATTCTGCAGGCCCGCCGCGCACATCACGCAGTCCATGCCGTCAATGTTTAAGACGGCGCGGGCTTCGGGGCGTTTCCATCGCACCGGCGCAGCTTTCGAGCGCAGGGCGCCCCGGTGGTAGACCGCAACGCCAATCGCCACGGCCAGGCAGATGAAAACGATTACGAAGCCATAGCGCCGCATTCGCCATTGGACCCTCCGGTCCTCGGAATCTCCCTACGGGGCAATTGTAACTCGAAGCCCCTCTCAGGCACGGAATTTCAGGTGGCTCAAGGCGCGTCGCCCTCGCCGTTTGCGGTCCCGAGGAGAGAAGGCTCAGCCCACCCAGGTCAGCAGACCATCTCGTGGCCGAAGGCAGGAATCCGCGGAGTGTGCGAAATGTCGCTCACCTGAGCCGTCTTGTTGTGTAATTATTCGACATTCAAGTCAATACGCTTACGTCACACCGCTGCCTCCTCTGTGGCCGCCGAAGTATTCCTCAACCAATTCACTGGGTCTGCCGATAGC
>CAZTHM010000104.1:0-10096 GCA_964613505.1 uncultured Acidobacteriota bacterium
CGACGAACTTCGCGCCTCGGTCCTGCGCGTGCAGTTGAAGAAACTGCCGCGCATCCTCAAGAACATGCACCGCAGCAAATACCGCATCCGCAAGGCGCTGGAGAAATTCCCGGGCGTGCAATTAAGAAGAATCATCGATCCGTCGGGCGATACGGGATGTTTCCTGATTACGACTTACGCCGACGCCGAGACCGCCAGGCGCGTCAATGCCGCCCTGCGCGCCGAGGGCATCGTAACTTCGCCCCAGGGTGTTTCCAACGTGGTGATGACCGAGTGGGGTCTGCACCTCTATTACAACAACCTCAGCCTGGTGAACCAGGGCAGCGTCGATGGCCGCGGCTTCCCCTGGAAACTGACGGAGAACGTAGGCCTGGGCGGCGGCTACGCCAAGGGAACTTGCCCGAAGGCGGATTCCCTCTTCGAGCGGAGCATCCTGCTCCCCATTCCCTCGTGCCTGACGAGACGCGATGAAGATGATGTCATTCACGCGTTTGAGAAAGTGCTGTCGGCGCTTCTGCCGCAGTAAACGTGGAGTTTTGTGGAGGCGCTCATGAACAAGCAATTGAGACTTCATCCACTCCGGGGTTCAAGTCCTTATGGACACGTGATTGTGGCTCTGATCCTTTCTATTTTGGCGGTTTGCCCGATGGCTTGCGGCCAGGAGGTCAAGATTACGGTCTCCTCCAAGGCTGGAGACCGGCTCACGGCCAAGGCGCCACTCCATTTTGAGGCGGCGGGGAAGCCAAGCGCCGTTGGATTCAAACTCGACGCAACAGCGGCCGACCAGAAGATCGACGGGTTTGGCGGCTCGCTGATGGAAGCGGGCTTGATCTGCCTGAACGACCTCGCGCCTGCGGCGCAGGAAGAAGTTCTGCAAAAGCTCTTCGACCCCTCGAAAGGCGCAGGCTTCACGGCGATGAAGACGGAAATTGCCGCGACGGACTTCGCTTCCGCCGGGCCCTGGTACACCTACAACGACACGCCCGGTGACGTCGAGATGAAACATTTCTCGATCGCGCGCGACCTCGGCCCGAACGGCCTGGTCACCTTCATCAAGCGAGCGCGCAAGCATGGCCACTTCTTGCTCCAGGCGCCCATGGATTATGCGCCCGACTGGATGATCACCAACCTCCAGGACCGAAATAGACAGGACGTGGATCCCAAATATTTCGACGCGCTGGCGCTCTACTACTTGCGTTATCTCCAGGAGTACCAGAAGCAGGGCATCTTCATTGATTACCTGAGTCCCTTCAACGAGCCCGGCATCTACACCAAGATTTCGTACACGAAGATTCGTGACCTCATCCGCGACCACGTCGGCCCGCTATTTGTGAAAGAAGGCGTGAAGACCAAAATCCAACTGAGCGAGGCCTCGGACCGCGCAGGGGCGAAGAACTATGAGACAGTTCTGAGCGATCCGGCGGCGCGCCAATACGTCGCGTCGCTGCCGTATCACGGATACGACTTCAAGAATTTCGATGTCATCGCGAATCTGCACAAAACATATCCCAGCCTCCCGCTCTGGATGACGGAAGTCTGCTGGGCCTACGAGGCGGGCGCGCCAAAGAATATCCCGTTGCCGCGCTACGATTGGGAAGACGGCGACTTTTGGGGCAACCAGATCTTCTCCGACCTCGAAGCGGGCGCGGCGGCGTGGATCTATTGGAACACGATCCTCGACGAAAAGGGCGGGCCGTGGGCGGTCTCGCCTATTCACGGCAATCCTGACCCCAACGTTCAACACCCCGTTGTCATCATCAATCGCCAGACCAAGAAAGTGACCTACACGGGGCTTTACTACTACCTGGCCCACTTCAGCAAATTCGTGAGACCGGGAGCGGTGCGGATTGGAACTTCCGGCGGGGCCAAGGGCGTCCGCTGCGTGGCCTTTAAGATGCCTGAGGGCGGTTTCGTCGCCGAGCTCATCAACAGCAACAAGACGGATGCTCAACCAAGCTTGGCATCTGACGGCCGCGCGTTGCAGCTCGAACTGCCAGCGCTTTCCATAACGACGCTCGAGTGGCGACCGTAGTCGGACCTGCTGCGGCCCCACGCGGCGGAAGTTGGCTTTCAGAAGGCCTCTATTTGGGTGGCGGGGCCACTTGGGATTAGCTCTCGCGAACGAGTTCAAATACCGTGATTTCGGGTGGGGCGCCGACGCGGATGGGAACGAACATGGTCCCGATACCGCGGTTCACGTAGAGCTGCGACTGACTCTTCTTGAACCAGCCTTCAACGTAATCGGTAATCAAGCGGCTAGGTGACAAGCTGGGGTGAATGAATTCCAAGGTGACTTGTCCGCCGTGCGTGTGGCCAGCAAGGCTCAGGTCAATCCCCAGCTCCGCAGCGCGGTCGAAGGTATTGGGGTTATGGCTGAGCAGGATGTTGGCTGTATCCGGCCGGGTGAGCTGGTCAACTCCCTCCAGATACCGGCGCGCAACGCGGACCCCCGGCGGGCCCATGGCCCGAATGCTCTGGAAATCGACTCCGATGAAGTTCAACGTCTCGCCGCTGGAGTGGAGTTGGGCGTTGGCTTGGCGGAGCATGCGGATGCCCCGGGCGGCAAAAAGCCGGGTGATGGAATCTTCCACCTCGTACCAGAGTTCATGGTTGCCAAGGCAACCCAGGACGCCGAACGGCGCCTTCAGTCCGGAGAGCGCTTCGACGGCAGGTTCTTGCGTCTCCGGGTCCCAGGTGATGAAGTCGCCGGTCAGCAGGACAAGGTCAGGGCGAAGCTCATTGGTGATCTGAACGTATTTGCGGATTTCTTCCGCCGGCATGAACGGCCCGATGTGGATGTCGGAAAGTTGCGCGATGCGGAACCCGTGAAAGGCTTTCGGCAGGCGGGGCAGCCTGAGGCGCTGCCGGGTGATTTCCAGGTTCAGGCGCCCGTAGAGGAGCCCATAGGCGCTGACCAGGAATGGCGCGGCGCTCACGACCATTGCCGTCTGCTCAAGGAATTGGCGCCGGCTGTGCGATGGCGGGTCGGCAGGATCGAGGGCTGGGGTGGGCCGAAACAACTGAGCGATCTTCCGGTATCCCCACAGTGCCGAGCGGACGACTCGATCCCCGATCCAAAGGAGCACGATCAATAGGAATCCCATGAGAGACCCGATCAGCCACCAGAAGGACGGGGCGTCAAGAAAAGCCGCCTGGGGGGTGAGTCGGGTAGGTGTTCCGGAAAGGCGACTCCACGCGGCCATGTAGGCGAAGAGGAAGATGTAGGCAATCGCACCGGCTCCCGCCAGCAGGCGGCGGAGCTTGCGATTCGGGATCAGCTTCTCGCTCCATTCTGCCAGCCGCCGAAACCAGAAGAGCTGGCTGGCCAGAAAAATCAGGACGATGACGCTGAGGGCGAGCAGTCTTCCAATGGCGAACGCCGTCATGGATGCCCCTCTTTCTAATCTCCCATTGGAGGCTGTCCCGCGTCAAGGCCCGTAACGACGGCGGGCACGTCTGGCACGCCAACATCTTTATCCTGGCCCACAATGCACTCATCGCGGCACTGGTTCCTGGCCGAGCCTGCGGCGGTGATCGGATTCGCTTCGCCCCTTGCCAGGCATGGGCAAAGGGATATAGATTGAATCGTCATGTCAGGCGGGAGCGTTCCGAGTCTTATCTCGATTCGGGGCAAGTCGAACCCTCAACCGAAACGGAGAAGTTCATGGGAGAGCAAGATTTCTCGATCCTCATCCTCGCGGCAGGCAAAGCGACGCGGTTCAAGTCCGAGCGCTCCAAGATGCTGCACCGGCTCGCCGGGCGACCCTTAGGGGATTACTCTCTCCGGACTGCGTTGGCGGCCCGGCCCGACCGGGTCTGCATGGTCGTGGGTCATGAGGCGCAGGAGGTGACGGCGGCTCTCGATCGGCCTGGTGTGACCTTCATCGAACAGAAGGACCAGCTCGGAACCGGACATGCGGTCGTCGTGGCGCGGGGCGAAATCGAGCGGCTCTCGAGCCCGACGCTGGTTGTGGTTGTTGGCGACGCCCCTTTGTTGCGCACCGAAACGCTGCGCGCGCTCGTGGATGCCCACCTCCAGGCAGGCGCTGCCGCCACCGTGCTGACCACCAAAGTGGAGAATCCTCAAGGATACGGGAGGGTCGTCCGTGCCGGCGGCGCCAAAGTGCGCGCCATCGTCGAGGAGAGAATTTGCACCCCCGCGCAACGCAAGATTCGGGAGATCAACTCCGGGATCATTTGTTTTGAGCGCGCCCAACTCTTGAAGCACCTCGACTCTCTCACCTGCGACAACGCTCAGAAAGAATATCTGCTGACCGACCTGGTTGGAATCTTCAATCGCCACCGGCTGAAGGTCACGGCCTTTCCGGTCGAAGATGCGCGCGAGGTGCTGGGGGTAAACGACCGTGTGGAACTTGCGCAGATGGAGAAGTTCCTTCGCCTGCGCAAGGCGGAAACTCTGATGCGCGAGGGAGTAACCATCGTCGATCCCGAAACCACGTATGTCGACGAGGACGTGGCGGTGGGGAGTGACACGGTCATCGAACCCGGGGTGAGCCTGCAGGGCGCAACGCGCCTCGGCCGCGGCTGCACGGTGCGGTCCGGCTCGACGATTATGGATTCTGTATTGGGATACCGGGTCACGGTCCGCCAGAACTGCGTGATTGCCTCATCGGAGATCGCCTCGGATGCTGTCATCGGTCCATTCGCGCACCTGCGCGACGGCGCGGTGATCGACGCGGAGGCGCGCATCGGCAATTTCGTGGAAGTGAAGAAGTCGCGCGTGGGGCGGGGCAGCAAGGCCCTTCACCTGACGTACCTGGGCGATGCCACGCTCGGCGACAGGGTCAACGTGGGTGCCGGCACGGTGACCTGCAATTACGACGGCGAGAAAAAGAATCCCACGTTTATCGAGACGGGCGTTTTTGTCGGGAGCGGGACCATGCTGGTGGCGCCACTGCGGGTGGGCAGGAATTCCTACGTCGCGGCGGGATCCACGATTACCGAGGATGTGCCGCCCGATTCGCTGGCGCTCGGCCGGGCGCGCCAAAGCATCAAGGAAGGTTGGGCACGCAAACGCGAGCAGCTCAAGCCGGCGATAACCATTGTCGTCCGCGACGTCGGCGCGGTTACCGTTCTTGACGTCGGCGGCCGCCTCACTCTGGGCGAGCCCGTCACGCAAATGAACCAGGCTTTGCGCCCGGCGTTTGAAAGCGGAATCCAGAACTTGCTTGTGAATCTGGCGAAATTGGTCTATATCGACAGCGCCGGAATGGGTGCGCTGGTGAGCGCGCTCAAGACCAGCCAGGCAGCGGGCAAACGCCTCAAGCTGAGCGCCATCCCCCAGAAGGTCCGGGTTCTGCTTGAGACGGCCAACCTGGATCGGGTCTTTGAGATTCACCCCGACGAAGCGCAGGCGCTTGCCAGCTTTGTCGAGAAGCCGCCCGCCTGACCCGCATCGACTGTCGGGGATAATTCACGGCTGGTTTCCGCAGTTTTTACACCGCGAACGTAAGAATTTCGGAAACGGGCGTTTTCCGCCGCCCCATCCCGCGACTTATCCCGTTTATCGTGAAGGGATTAGAGGCTAGCGAATATGGCATCTGCCCTGCATAGCTTCCGGTTGGGCACGACCGATCAAACGGCCAGCCCAGCAAGGTTAGTCACAAGAAGGAGACCCAGAAATGGCTATTGATGACACACCCAAACAGGAAGCCCTCCCGATGGGTTCGCCGGAGGGTTCAGGCCATACGCTGAAGTTCGCGTTGGTCTTTATCGTCCTCGCCGCTCTGGCGGTTGGGGAGATCTACACATTGAGCCGGATCGGCTCGATCCGCGAAGCACTGGAAGCCCAGCAGGCTGCGCTGAAGCAGGCGCTGAGCACCCAGGTTGATCAACAGTTGAACAGCAAGATCACGGCGCTCGAGACCTCGAACGCCCAGCAGATCGAGGCGCTGCGGGCAGAACTTGCCACCGCTTCCAAGCGAACTGGGTCGTCGGGGAAAGACCTGCGCAAGGCCCGCGCCCTGGTCGAGCAGTTAAAGACCGAACAGCAACAGCAGGCCGAGCGCCTGAAACAGGAAATCGCGATGAAGGCGGACCAGCAACAGGTCGGCGCCCTGTCGCAAGACGTGACCGCCACCAAGGGCGATCTTGAAAACACCAAGAAGCTGCTGGACTCCACCCGCGCCGACCTCGGCATGGCGAGGAGCGAGCTCGGAACGCTGATCGCACGAAACCATGATGACATTGAAACGCTGCGCAAGTTGGGAGATCGCGACTACTACGAGTTCTCTCTTGACCGGAACCAGCCGGCGCGCGTGGCCGGCATCGGCCTGGTTTTGAAGAAGACCAATTTGAAACGCCACCGCTTCAACCTCGTCCTGCAAGCCGACGACATGGAAATCGAGAAGAAGGACCGAACCATCTACGAGCCGGTCTTCTTCTACCTCCGGGGTCAGAAAAAGTTTTACGAAATGGTGGTGAATAAGGTAGAATCCAACAAGGTTGCGGGGTACATCAGTACTCCGAAGGGCGCCGTCGAGGTGGCCTCGCGCTCGGAGGGAGCGCGCTAACCGAAATCGGATTCGGCTCAGCCAGAGCCGGGAGCCTGCGTTTGACACGCCGGCTCCTCATCACTCTCAAACGACAAGCTGGACGACGCGCCAGGGTCCGGCCATGAAGGAACCTGAGGAGGTATCCATACCATGGTCAAGCGCGCCTTGTTGTGCGTTCTGCTGGCAGCCCTCAGTGCATCGCTGCTGCAGGCCGAGAATTTTTCCGTCGCTGCGGGCACCACGATCCATTGCCGTCTTTCCCAGACGCTGAGCACCAAGCTCAACTTCCAGAATGATCCCTTTACGGCCACCGTCACTGAGCCGCTCCTGGTCGGCGGCCAGCAGATCATTCCCGTCGGCTCTACCCTCGAAGGGCATATCGCTTGGCTCATCCGCCCGGGCCGTATCCGGGGCGCCGGCGAAATGCGGCTCGACGCCGAGAAGGTTACCTTTCCGGACGGCCGCAGCTTCACCTTGAATGCCGTCCTGGTGAACGCCTACGGAGCGGAAGGCGTCAAGGTGGTGGGCGAGGAAGGCAGCTTGAAGGGCCCGACGTCGCGATTCAAAGACATCCAGGAAATCGGCCTCGGCATGGGCGGAGGCGGATTCCTGGGCACGGTCTTCGGCGGCTTTCACGGCGCCGTGATCGGCGGGGCCATTGGCGGAGCGGGCGCTCTGGCCGATACCCTGCGCCGGCGCGGGAAGGACCTTACGCTGCCCACGGGCACACAGCTCAACTATCAGTTGACTCGCGAGTTGCTCGTCAGCGCGGATGCGCCGCGGCAGACAGCGGCAGCAGCCGCCCACGTGACCACCGAAACGATTCGCTAGGGTCCGGCGAAAGCCCATCCTGCTTTGCCGCCGACGGCCAGTGCGTCCTCTGAAGAGGCCTGGTCCGTTTCGGCTCATTGGCATTTTGAAGCTCGAAGAGTTGAGAGGCGGGCGCACAGTCCGACTTGTGCGCCCCGCACCCGCGTTCCGGCGCGAGCATGCGCTTATTTCACGGCCCTCACCGTGACGCTCGAAAAGCCATAGCTCGGCCCGCGCTGAAAGTCGTACTCCACCTCCTTGATCACTGCCACGTCCCGGAATCCGGCGTTGCGGATCACGCCGAGATAGTCCTTCTTATCCATCGCGCCCGCCGTGCAACCGGCCCACAGCTCGACGTCCTTGCGGATTTCGGGAGGCACGTCGCCAAACGATACGATGTCGGAAACCGTAAACGAGCCGCCGGGCTTCAGCACTCGAAACGCCTCGGCAAACACCGGCCGCTTGTCGGGCGCGAGGTTGATGACGCAATTCGAGATGATCCGGTCAACGGTGCCGGACTCAACCGGCAGTTTCTCGATCTCGCCTTTGCGGAACTCGACGTTGGTGAATCCGCCGCGCTGGGCGTTCTCGCGCGCCTTCGCCAGCATGTCGTCGGTCATGTCCACGCCGATCACCTGTCCTTGCGGGCCCACGCGCCGCGCTGCCAGGAAGCAATCCACTCCCGCGCCGCTGCCGAGATCGAGCACCGTTTGCCCTGGCTGCAGGTCGGCTTCGGCAGTCGGATCGCCGCAGCCGAGCCCAAGGTGGGAGCCCTCGGGGACGGCCGCAAGGTCATGGGCCTTGTATCCCAGCGCCATGGTGGCGATGTTGTAGATCTCGGCGCTCGGAGCGCTGCTTCCGTCGCAGCAACCCTTCTTCTCGCCGCGCGCGATGGCGGCATAATGCTCTTGCACGGCTTTCTTGAGATTCTTCGCATCACCTTCTGTCGATGGCGTAGACATTTCGGTTTCTCCTTTTTCAATGCAGCAGAGGCGGGCGCCTGCCCTCAGTCTTTGGCGGCCTCTCGCTCTGGAGTTCCGGTCAGCGCCGCGCCGATTTTGGAAATCAGGCCGACGCAGCACACCCCGCCGCGACGCAGCTTCAAACGCCGCCCGGCGCGCTTCTCGTCTTCCTGGAAGTCCTGCCTCTCGTCGCGCAGGCGCTGGATGGCTTCGAGCACGGTGCGCTGATAGGGTTTGAGCTTGTCCGAAATCCGGTAGTAGATCCATTTCCCCAGGCGGCGGTCGGCGAGCCAGCCCGCTTCCGCCAGCACGTGCAGATGGCGCGAGATGTTGTATTGCGGGATCACGAGCGCATCCACAAACTCGCAGACGCAGATCTCATCGGTTTGCGTCAAGAGGTTGAGCAGGCGGAGGCGGGTGGGGTCGGCCAGGCTTTGAAAGAGTTCAGCGTCGCGGTCCATATATGCTCACATGCGATATTATGCATGTGTCTGTGCTGCTGTCAAGCCTCTTTTTCGACCGCAGGGAATGTCCCACCGGGAACCCAGGAACCCGCCACATTGCCCCGATTCTGCCCCGAAACCGACAGGACAAAAGTACCGAAACAGGCCTAACATGCATATTTTTCTATGACATTCCAGGATTCAAGTTAAGTCATTTGTTTTCTTTAACATTCCGGGGTCGTTCCAACGTTTTACGAGGCCGATCCTTTGTTTTCAGTAACATTCCGGGGTCGTTCCGTCAAAAAAGGGTTACCAGGGGGGGCTAATCCGCTAGCCTGACAGAATGCCGCTCCTTAACTTGGCGTGCCACGAGGTTTCCGCAGCCGAACAACGCATAACGATCCCCTTTCAGAGGTCATGGTCCACCCTTCGCTCATCCCCCCCAACCCCCCGTTGACTTCCGGGAGGAGCGGTTCGGGATGTAGACTAGACCTATAGCATACAACTGTTGATTTGTCAAGAGACAAAATGTCGTGAGGACTTCTGTCCGTTTCGGCGGGGCGCCGGCATTCAACCCACCTCCCGAGCGACACTCACCGGTCCGAGATCACCCGCCCATACGTGCTGGCGCGGCTGAGGCGGTCGAAATACGCATACGCCAGCCGCGCCACTTCCTCGATGGCGCGTTCGCCGTCCTGGTTGTTCTTGAGGTACGTCGTCATCACGCAAAGGATGAAGGGGTGGCCGGCGATTTCGATGATTCCCGAATCGCAGCGCACCGCCTCGAGCGCTCCCGGCTTGTCGGCGATGGAGACCGTATCGGGAAGCGCTTTGTGGAACACGCTCTCCTTGTTCAGGGTCAGAATTCTGAAAAACTCTCTGGTCCGCTCGTGCTCCAGCGTGTCCATGGCCAGGCCGCCGCGAATCTTCTCCAGCAGCATCATCATCTCGCGCGGAGTCGAGACGTTTTCGTTCCCGCGCTGAGCCGCTTCGAGGTCAATCATGCGCCGGCGCAGTTTGGTTTCCGTCAAACCCAGGCGCGTGATGCCCGCGTTGATGTTATTCATTCCCAGCCGGTCGATCAGGATGTTGGTGGCGGTGTTGTCGCTCAGCACGATCATGAACACCGCCAGGTCGCGCAGGCTCATGGTTACCGTGCCGTCGCCGAGCATCCCCAGGATGGGATCGTGGTCGCCAGGCGGAGCTTCGCTGCCGCGGACGGAGTGCTTTTCATCGAGCGAGAGTTTTCCGTCCTGGGCCTGGCGCATCAGCTCCAGGAGTATCGTCAGCTTGATGGAGCTCGCTTGGGGAAAGACCGTGTCGGGAAGGCGCAGGAACGTCTCGTCGGTTGCCAGGTCTTTGATGG
>CAZTHM010000105.1:0-10093 GCA_964613505.1 uncultured Acidobacteriota bacterium
CGCAGGGCGCCAGGCAATCTCGCCGACCGGCCCCTACGCGCCGACCTTGAAAGCAGCCGAGGCAGCCAACGGGTGCGACGCTTCCTGGTTCTGCTCGCGCTGGATGTCGATGCTGCCCTTGAGGAAGGCGCCGCCCTCGATGGCGATGGCCCCGGCGACCAAGTCGCCAACCACCTGGCCGGTCTTGCGAATGTCGATTTTGTCGCGCGCCGAAATATTCCCCGTCACCGAGCCCAAAACGACCACCTGCCGGGCGTGGATCTCGGCCCGCACCTCGCCATGTACGCCGACGGTCACGCAATGCTCCGGGATATTGATGGTGCCCTCCACCTGGCCTTCGATCAGCAGGTCCTCCTTCCCCGCCAAGTCTCCATGAAGGACCACCGATTGGCCAAAAACCGTCTGGTCATGACTGGCCGAGGGCGGTTCGGACGATCGGGATGTTAGATTTGTCATCGGGTCTTCCCGTACTGGAGTCTCAGGCGGAGCAGACACCGGATGCGGTTCCGGCGTCATGTCAGGCCGAGGCTTCTTTTCCCACCACATGACGGGCTCCGTTCCTGGGCAGAGGTGGGCTGGGCCTTCGAATCCCCTTGCTCCCAAAGCCCCTGCGCGGGTCAAATCTTAGCGCGCCGGAGATGAGAGTGCAATCCCTGCTATTCTTTCTGATAGACCACTCTGCCACCGACAACCGTCATGGTCACATATGTATTTTGAATTCTTTCCGCTGGAAGCTTAAACACGTCGTCAGAGAGCACCACCAAGTCAGCCAGTTTTCCGCGCGTGATCGTTCCCTTCTGGTTTTCTTCAAAGGCCGCGAACGCGCTGCCCGCAGTATAGGCGCGCAATGCTTCCCCGACCGTAAGCCGCTCTTCCGGGAACCAGCCCTCGGGGTGTTTGCCGTCGAGCGTGGCGCGCGTCACCGCCGCGTAGATTCCGAGCAATGGATCGAGTGGCGCCACCGGCCAATCCGACCCGAAAGCCAGCGGCGCTCCGGCATCCAGCATCGACCGCCAGGCGTAGCTCGTGCGCGACCGCTGGCGCCCCAAACGTTTCTGCGCCCAGCGGCCGTCGTCAATGGCGTGATAGGGCTGCATCGAGGCGATTACGCCCAGCTTCCCCAATCGCTGGAAATCTTCCGGCCTCATGTGCTGCGCGTGCTCAAGGCGGAATCTATGGCGCGGAGCGTTCGGCCCACCGACGCGCCCATAGAGGTCGAGCATCTCGGCAATCGCGCGATCGCCAATGGCGTGAATGCAGGGTTGAATGCGCGCCTCGACGGCGCCGCGCAGCAGCGCTTCCATCGTCGCAGGAGGGTTCATGATTTCCATCGGGAGGCCGCGGTTTCCCGGCTCGTCATCGAAAGGCTCAAACATCCACGCCGTCCCCGAGCCCAGTGAGCCGTCCGTGAATCCTTTCACGGCGCCCAGCTTCAGCCAATCGCTTCCCATCCCCTGCGAAACGCCGGCGTCGGCCAGGCGCTTCCAATGGGCGATCGGAGTGATCTCGTAGAGCCGCACGGTCAGCCAACCTTCCCGCTCAGCGCGGCGCAAAAGCTGAATCTCGCTCGCGAAAGTCCCCCCCGGCGAATCGGCGTCGGTCGTGATGTTGTGAACTGACGTGACGCCCACGCGGGCGGCCTCGGCCAGCGCCGCTTTCAGCGCCTCTTGCATCTCAGCTTCCGCGGGACGCGGTACGACCCGTGCCACCAGGTCCTCCGCCGCGTCTTTAAGCACGCCCGTGGGCTCGCCGGATCTCGGATCCCGAACGATCACGCCACCCACCGGCTGCCGCGTTTCCCTCGTGACACCGGCGAGCTTCAGCGCCAGCGAATTCGCCAGGGCGGCGTGGCCGTCATAGCGGCTGATGAAAACCGGATTCTTCGGCGTAACCGCATCGATCAGCCAGCGCGTGGGCAACTGTGCCGAAGGCCACGCCTGCTCGTCCCAGTTGCCTCCCAGAATCCAGCGGCCGGGAGGCAGCGTCTTTGCCTTTTCCGCGATCTTGCGAATGAACTCGGCCTCGTCCCTCGAGCTCTTCAGGTTCAGTTCCAGAAGCCGGAAGCCGCCGTTGACGAAGTGCGCATGGCTGTCAATGAACCCCGGGACCACGAGACGGCCGCCCAGGCGGATGACCTTAGTGTCTCGGCCGGCATAGCGGAGCGCCTGCTCGTCGGTTCCGACCTCCAGAAACCGTCCACCGGAAATCGCGACGGCCGTGGCGAAGGAACTGGTTTTTCCGACCCTCGCAGGCTTGGCAGCGGGCTCCCCGGTCCAGATTTTCCCGCCCACCAGCACAAGATCAGCGCCCCGACCGGCATCGGATGAGCCAAGTTTCCTCTGGGCAGCTCCCGCCTTTTCGACCCCACGGAATTTGTTCGAAGGCATAGATATCCCTAGCAAAACAAGCAACAGGATAAGAGGGCGACGCATGGCGAACATCTCCCCGCGCATTATTGGGAGTAATCGCAGGAATGGCAATCAGAACATTTTCCCGCCCCAGGTCCCACCGTCCGCGCTCATGGCATTATCTTTCCAGCCCGGAGTGTGCCGAGAGGTAGGACTGTTTGTCCGCCTAAATTCGGCATTCGATGCGACACTCCCAGCGTTGTGGCGCACCACCCCATTGATGGGAGCGAGATATGCCGCACGCCTTGCTTTCAGCCGACGTTATGCGTCTCGCATGTTTCCCCTATTCTCTTACGCTTCAATACGTTAGCTTCCCATGCTGTACAGCCGCGTGGGGTGGCCAATTTCTTGCACTGTGAGAAAGACGGTGGTTTCTTATCCGGAGGGGCCAAACGACTGTGGGCAGGGGAGGCCGCCGATTCCGGCAAGCAAGGCTGCGAGGCAAAGACATCGGAAACCAACGATGAGGCAAAAGCTATGCAGAGAGTGATGATCCTCGGCGCGGCGGGAAGAGACTTCCACAATTTCAATGTGGTGTTTCGCAACAATCCTGGCTTTCAAGTTGTAGCCTTCACAGCCACACAGATTCCGGACATCGCCAACCGAGTCTACCCTCCCGAGCTTGCCGGTCCGTTGTATCCAGCTGGAATCCCAATCGTCGGAGAAGAAAAGCTGGAAGATTGGATTCGGGACGGCAGAATTGACGTCGTCGTTTTCTCTTACAGCGACGTGTCGCATCAGACCGTCATGCACCTTGCCTCGCGAGCCGTGGCGGCGGGAGCCGACTTCTGGTTGCTGAGCGTCTCACACACGCAACTCTCGGCGCGAGTGCCGGTAGTCTCGGTATGTGCGGTGCGGACAGGCTGCGGCAAAAGCCCGGTTTCCCGCCGCGTGGCGGAAGAGCTGAAGCAACTTGGCTGGAACCTGGTGGTCGTTCGCCACCCCATGCCCTACGGCAATCTGGCTGCGCAAAAAGTGCAGCGCTTCACCAATCGCGATGACCTCGAGAAGTCGTTGTGCACGATTGAAGAACGTGAGGAATACGAGCCGCACCTCCGTCAGGGCACGGTCGTTTACGCCGGAGTGGATTACAAAGAGATCTTGCGGCAGGCCGAGCAAGAGGCCGACCTTATCCTCTGGGACGGGGGCAACAACGACATGCCGTTTTTCCGCTCCGACCTGGAGATTGTCGTCGCCGACCCGCACCGCCCCGGTCACGAGCTCGCGTACTACCCGGGAGAGGTCAACCTGCGCCGAGCCGACGTCATTGTCATCAACAAGGTGGACACCGCGCCGGAAGAGGCGGTGGAGACCGTTCGCACGAATATCCGCCGGCACAATCCTCACGCCCTCGTGGTCGAGACGGCCTGCCGGGTCCACGTTAATGCCCCGGACCAGATTCGAGGCCGCCGAGTCCTCGTAGTCGAGGACGGGCCCACGGATTGTCGCGGCGCGGGAATGGGGAGCCCTTGAGCATGTTGATCCTCGCCCTTACGCGGTGGGCTCCATCCGCGAAGTCTTCGACCGCTTCCCCCACCTGAACGCCTTGCTCCCAGCGATGGGTTACAGCGAAACTCAGCGCCGGGAACTCGAGGAGACGATCAATCGGACTCCTTGCGATTTGGTCCTAATCGCCACGCCGGTGGATCTGGCCCGACTGCTCCACTTGAATAAACCCACCCTGCGCGTGGGTTACGAAATCGAGGAGCGCACGCAGCCTGCGTTGGGCGAAATCCTCGCTGATTTCACCGCTCGTTACCAGTCGCGGCGACGCGCTGCTGTCGCCTAATGCTGGAGGTATCCCATGCCCTCTCATCGCGATTCGCTCCAGACCGCGCAAGCCCTGCCGCCGCTCGCCCGCCCACGCACGCTGATGGGCCGCGACTTGCTCTCCCTCGCTGATCTTGGCCCGGCGGAAACAGCTTTCCTAATCGACCTGGGGATCCGCGTCAAAACTCAGCCTTCCCTCTACCGGCAATCACTCGAGGGAAAAACCCTGGCCATGCTTTTTGAGAAGCCCAGCCTGCGCACGCGGGTCACGTTCGAGGTGGGCATGAGTCAGCTCGGGGGACACGCACTGTATCTGGGCCCGCAGGAAGTCGGCCTGGGCAAGCGGGAAGCGATTAAGGACGTGGCTCGAAATCTCACGCGCTGGATGGACGCTATCATGGCGCGCGTGTTCTCACACGAATCATTGGTCGAACTGGCCAAGCACGCGTCCATCCCTGTGGTCAACGGTCTGTCCAACATGGAGCATCCCTGCCAGGCACTGGGCGACTTCATGACTTTGCACGAGCACAAGCAGAAACTTCCCGGCTTGACTCTGGCTTGGGTAGGAGACGGAAACAACGTTGCGCACTCGCTCATTTATGGCGCTGCAAGGCTCGGAGTACGGATGCGTGTCGCGTCGCCACCCGGCTACGAGCCGAATCCTGCCGTGGTCGCTGCCGCTCGGCGCGAGGGAGGCTCGATCGAATTGACCAACGATCCCGCCGAAGCCGTTGCCGGCGCCGACGCCGTCTATACCGACGTGTGGGCCAGCATGGGCCTGGAAGCGGAAGCCGAAGTGCGCCAGCAGGTCTTCCGCCCCTATCAGGTTAACGCGCGGCTGATGCGGCGCGCGGGCGCCAAGGCTCTATTCATGCACTGCCTGCCGGCCCATCGTGGCCTGGAGGTCACCGACGAGGTCATCGACGGGCCGAAATCGATTGTGTACGACCAAGCCGAAAATCGCCTTCACATTCAGAAGGCGATACTCTTGGCCTTGCTCGGGTGAGAGGTTGAAATGCCCATCGCGGTGGTAGCCATTGGCGGCAACTCACTGATCCGTCCGGGCCAGCGCGGCACCCTCGAGGAACAACGGCAAAACCTCGCTGCCACCTGCGAGGGGATTGCGGCGGTGGCGTTGGCCGGTTACCAGGTGGCCGTCACTCACGGCAACGGGCCGCAGGTGGGTGATGCCTTGCTTCGCTCGGAGCTGGCCACCGGGCAAGTCGAACCGCTTCCGCTCGATGTTTGCGTCGCCGAAACCCAGGCCAGCATCGGGTATCTCGTACAGCAGACGCTGCAGGAATGCTTCGAGCGGCACGGGCTGCGGCGCCCGGTCGTGACGATGGTCACTCAGGTATTGGTCTCCCCGCGCGACAGCGCTTTCCGCAACCCGTCGAAGCCGGTCGGACCTTTCTACACCGCTGAGCAGGCCGCGGAGCGTCGCGCGTCTCTCCGCTGGCAAATGGTCGAAGACTCCCAGCGCGGCTACCGGCGGGTGGTGCCCTCGCCCAAACCGAAGGTCATCGTCGAGCTCGAGGCGATTCGCGGGGCGCTGGCCAGTGGTGCGCTGGTGATTGCCTGCGGCGGAGGAGGCATCCCGGTGGTCTTTCGACGTGACCGCTTGGTGGGAATCGACGCGGTCATCGACAAAGACCGCGTCTCCAGCCTGCTGGCCTGGGAATTGGAAGCAGAACTTTTTGTGATTTCAACCAGCGTCGATCAGGTGGCCCTCAATTACGGAACCCCGACGCAATCTCTTCTTGACCGGGTGAGTATCGACGAAGCCCGCCGCTATTGGCGCGAAGGCCATTTTCCGCCCGGCAGCATGGGCCCCAAGATTGAAGCCGCCATCAGCTACCTGGAGCGTGGCGGCCAGAGGGTCATCATCACTTCGCCCGAAAAAATCCCCGAGGCGCTGCAAGGCATGGCAGGGACTCGCATCACCGCGGCGGCCGTCCACGCCACGCCAGTTGCCCACCAGGCTGCTTAATACGTCAGAAAAAAGTGGCAATCTTCTAAGCGTTTCGGAACTTGGATGACTTGAGGAGTTTCTTAGTTTCGGCGGCGATCAGGTCGCCCATGCGAGAGGTGGTGGCGGCGCGGCCGCGGCCAGGCATCTCGGCCGTGCGAGCGCCGCGCTTCAGGACTTTGGCGAAGGCCGTCTCAATCGCTTCGGCAGCGGATTCCATGCGGAACGAGTAGCGTAGCATGAGCGCGGCGGAGGCGATGGCCGCGATGGGGTTGGCGCGATTGCGCCCCGCGATGTCCGGCGCCGAGCCATGGACGGGCTCGTAAAGCGCCGTCCGTTCGCCCAGGCTGGCGGAAGGCAGCAGGCCAATCGAACCCGTCAGCATGGCGGCTTCGTCGCTCAGGATGTCGCCAAACATGTTGTTGGTCAGAATGACGTCAAAGCTCGTGGGCCGGTCAATCAACTGCATCGCGCAACTATCTACGTAGATGTGGTTGAGCTCAACATCCGGATAGGAACGCCCAATCCGCGTAACGACGTCACGCCATAGGCGCGAGCACTCCAGCACATTGGCTTTGTCCACAGAAGTCACTTTGTGCCGCCGCAGGCGAGCGAGTTGGAATGCCCGATGAGCGACGCGCTCGACTTCGTGTTCGCGGTAGACCTCGGTATTAATCCCCATGCGCTCGCCGTTTTTGGCGAAGATGCCACGGGGATTCCCAAAATAGATTCCTCCCAACAACTCACGGACGATCACCAGGTCGGTGCCGCGCACCCTATCCGGTTTGAGCGCCGAAAGACCGACCAGCGAATCCAGGACTTTGGCCGGGCGCAAATTCACGTAAAGCTCTTGCCGCTGGCGAAGTTGCAGGAGGCCTTGTTCGGGCCGGAGTTCAGGGCGCTTGGTATCCCATTGCGGCCCGCCCACCGCTCCGAGCAGGATGGCGTTGGAGTTGTTGCAGAGGGAAATAGTTTCCGCGGGCAGTGGCACAGCGGTCGCGTCGAGCGCCGCCCCGCCAATCAGCCCGCTCTGGAATCGGAATGACGGACCTCGGACCTCTTCCACGGCCTTGAGGACCTTGACGGCTTCCGCCGTAACTTCCGGCCCAATCCCATCACCAGGAAGCACCGCGACTCTGTACATGGTCTGCATATCTTTAGTTGTCTATAGTTTAAGGGAACGGCATGCCAAAATTCAAGAAATACTTGGAGTTGCGGCAGTTAGCGAGAATAGGGGGCCGCCATCTTACATTTAAGTATTTTAGAATCAGATGAATGGAAACATTTTCAGAAAAAACTGGGGCTTTGCCCAACCTCTTGATTTACATGAAGTTGGGCAATCTCAGACCTGGACAGCAAGTGAGACGAAGCGCCATCCCGGAATTCTAGTAGCCCCCTGGGAAGAGCCGATCAACGACTTCGTTTTCGTGGATCGACCGCGAAGCCGTGGTCGCAGCCATCTGTGCTCGTTTCAGTTCGTAAGCAGCCTTGTTGGCGGCGAGGAGATACGCCCGCGCCGCAGCTTCAACGACATTGTGACTGGTGGACTTGCCGGTGAATTCCCTCCCCTCGAATCGGGCGCAGATTGCGACCTCGGCAACGCCATCGGTTCCGGGGCCCACGGTGTGCACCGAGAAATCCAGAATCGTGCCCGGGATTCCCGTGATGCGGTCGATGGCGCGGAACGCCGCGTCGCAAGGTCCCTCGGCGGTGGCGGAGTCATGGAAGACTTCGCCTTCCTTTTCCAATTCCACGGTGGCCGTCGCGCGGCCGTCGCTGGAAGAGACCGTCTGAAAAAGCTTCAGGCCGAACATCTCCGGAATGTCCTTGAAGCCTTCGTTGACAATCGCAATCAGGTCTTCGTCATAGATATTCTTCTTGCGGTCTGCGAGCCGGCAGAACTGTTCGTAGGCGCGCTCGATTTCCGGCTTGGTCAGCGGGTAACCCAGGTCCTCGAACCGCTTGACCAGCGCGTGGCGGCCGGAGTGTTTGCCAAGCACGATTTGGTTGGAAGGCATGCCTACCGTTTGCGGCGTGATGATCTCATAGGTGATGGCGTTCTTCAGGACGCCGTCCTGGTGGATGCCCGCCTCGTGGGCGAACGCATTGCGGCCCACAATGGCCTTATTGCGCTGGACTGCGACGCCCGTCAAGCGCGTCAGGAGTTGGCTGGAGGTGTAAAGTTCTTCCGTATGGATGTTGGTGAAGATTGGAAGCACGTCGTGGCGAACGTGGACCGCCATCACGATCTCTTCCAAGGCAGCGTTTCCTGCCCGCTCGCCGATGCCGTTGATGGTGCATTCCACCTGGCGCGCCCCGCCGCGAATCCCCGCCAGCGTATTGGCAGCGGCCATTCCCAGGTCATCGTGCGTGTGGGTGCTCAGGATCACGCGCTCCATGCCGGGCACGCGCGCCTTCACGTCCGCGAACATCTTCTCGTATTCGGGCTCCAGGCAATAGCCGACGGTGTCTGGAAGGTTTAGCACCGTGGCGCCGGCTTCCACCGCGGCGTGGCAGCATTCGACGAGATAGTCGCGGTCGGTGCGGCCGGCGTCTTCGGGGGAGAACTCAACATCCTGGCAAAACGATTTGGCAAGCCCGACCGCAAGGCTGATCTGTTTCAGAATTTCCTCGCGCGTTTTGCGCAGCTTGAATTTCAGGTGGATGTCCGAGGTGGCAAGAAACGTGTGAATGCGCGGGCGCGCGGCTTCCTTCAAGGACTCCCAGGCGCGTTTGATGTCGAGCTCGCTGGCGCGCGCCAGTGCCGCGATGATGGGCCGGCGAATTTCCGCCGCGATAAGTCGGACAGCGTCGAAATCTCCCTGTGAGGCAATGGGGAATCCCGCCTCGAGGATGTCCACGCCCAGCCGGTCGAGCTGGCGCGCCATCTCGATCTTCTCCTCCAGGTTCATGCTGCATCCCGGAGACTGCTCGCCGTCGCGCAGCGTCGTGTCGAATATGAACACCTTTTCAGGCATCGCCCCTCCAAGATTGATTCATTTCCACATTTCTTCATTGACCCATTGACTTCCCGGGATTCCCGCTTGCAGCTATGAGTCCCCGCCGTTTCCCTGATCCAATGGCTCAATGATTCAATGAATCAATGGCTCAATCAAGCCAATTTTCCGACCGGTCGGCAAGTGAAGTCAAGTTTATCTTTTTTCTGATATCATTAGCTAGAGTTATGGAAGAGAGAGGCTGATAGCTGCCCGCTGTCAGCTTTCAGCTATCAGCGATCAGCAAGCGGTAGGTGGCAGGAGGCGTGTGGGGAAGCTGGACCTCAGCTGGGGTTTCTTGTTCCCTGGCACTTGTGCCCTGCCCTTGCTCGTCACTCGTCACTTGTCACTCGTCACTGCCACCTGCTGACAGCTGATAGCTGACGGCCGACAACTACGGAGTCGAAATGGAAATCTCCCAACTCGAAGCCTTCGTCGCAGTGGTCGAGGAAAAGAGCTTTTCCCGCGCCGCCGCCCGGCTGCATCGCACCCAGCCCGCGGTGAGCCAAGCCGTCCGCCGGTTGGAGGATTGGGCCAGTCAGCCCCTGCTCGACCGCTCAGCCAAGAGCGGCGTCCTGACCGAGGCGGGAAGCATTCTCTACGACCACGCCAAGAAGGTCCTGAACCTGCGCCTCGACGCCCGCTCGGCGATCGAAGAGCTGCGCGCGCTCGAACGCGGCCGCGTGGCGATCGGGGCCAACGAGAGCACGGCGCTCTACCTGCTTCCCGTGCTCAAGAAGTACCGCGAGCGCTACCCGCGCATCAAGGTGGAAGTCAGGCGCAGCCTGTCACGCGAAATCCCCATTGCCCTGCTGCGCTACGAAATCGACCTCGGGGTCCTTTCGTATGACCCGCAAAGCCCCGACCTGGAATCGACCGTGGTGCGGCTGGACGAACTCTGCCTCATCGTTCCGCCCACGCATCCACTGGCCCGCAAGCGGCTGGCCAGC
>CAZTHM010000106.1:0-5482 GCA_964613505.1 uncultured Acidobacteriota bacterium
TGGCCTTCCTCTTCCAACTGCTTCTTCAACTGCAGGTAGTTCTCGATGATGCCGTTGTGCACCACCACCACCGTGCCGTGGCAATCGCGATGCGGGTGAGCGTTCTCCTCGGTGGGCGCGCCGTGCGTGGCCCAGCGCGTGTGCCCGATGCCGTAGGTTCCGTCCATCGGGTTCAGGCGGATGACTTCCTCGAGATTGCGCAGCTTCCCCGTCGCGCGGCGGATTTCGAGCTTGCCTTCGCGGATCACCGCCAGGCCCGCCGAGTCGTAGCCGCGGTATTGCAGCCGCTGCAAACCTTCCAGCAGCACCGGCACGACACGCTTGCTTCCGATGTAGCCAATGATTCCCGACATGAGAGCCTTGTTCCAGCGAGCCCCTTACGGCACGCGGGGCCGAACGAGGATTGCCGGTCAGAGCGTAGAGGAACGCGCCATTATAGCAGAGTAAGTCCGCGGGTCTGAGGATACTCCGCCGGCAGAGGGGCGCCTCCGGCCGACCCAGAACTCCACATGTTCCGGGGTAAACCCGCCGTCACAGAAAACCGCACGGTGGGCGGGTTGGCTCCGGTCGGTGTGTTATAGTCGCGCTGAGTTCGGGTTTTCAACGCGAGAGTTGATGAGGCAGGATAGCCAACACGGCCTTGCGCGATACGCCATGGCGGTCGAGGACTCGCTGGGTCGGAAGTACGCGGAGCCCGCGCATCCTTACCGCAATGACTTCGAGCGCGACCGCGACCGCATTATCCATTCGCGGGCTTTCCGGAGGCTCGAGGACAAGACCCAGGTCTTCACCCGCCGCTACTCCGACCACTTTCGCAATCGCCTGACGCACACCCTGGAAGTGGCGCAGATCAGCCGCACGGTCGGCCAGGCGCTCGGCCTCAACACGGATCTGGTAGAGGCCCTGGCGCTCGTCCACGACGTTGGCCACCCGCCCTTTGGCCACACCGGCGAGGAAACGCTCAACCGCCTGATGGAACTGCACGGCGAACGGTTCGACCACAACTTGCACGCCCTGCGCATTGTGGAGAGCTTCGAGCAAAAATACGTCAACTTCCCCGGCCTGAACCTGACCTTCGAGGTTCGCGAAGGGATCATCAAGCACTCGCGCGAATACGACCCGAAGGCCTATCCCGAGCTCAGCGAGTATCGCCTGGAGGAGCAGCCGCCGCTGGAAGCCCAGGTGATCGACGTCGCCGACGAGATTGCATACAACTGCGCCGATCTGGATGACGGATACGAAGCAAAGCTCCTCACGCTCTCCCTGGTCCGCGAGGGCCTTCCGAGATTTGACCGGCTCTACGGTCGTTTCGAACGAGAGTATCCGGCGGGATTGGAAAAGCTGAAGTTCAATGAGGCCCTCAAACGCCTTATGGATGCTCTGGTCACGGACCTGATCGATGCCACGCGCGGCCGGTTGCGCAAGCTGCAGGTGCTCTCCGTGGAGGATGTGCGGTCGCAGGATTCACGCCTAGTAGGTCTGAGCCCGCCCATGACGGCGGAAAACAAGCGTCTGAAGGAATTCCTTTTCCAGAAACTCTATTCCCACACCAAGGTCCGCGCCGAGCGGAAAAGGATCGTCAAGTCGGTCGAGGGCCTCTTCAAGCATTTCATGGAGCGTCCGCGCCGCCTGCCCGCCTCCTATTCCGCCAAGACGCAGAAGGAGCCGGCGCACCGCGTTGTCTGTGACTACATCGCAGGGATGACCGACAATTATCTCTTGGAGCAATACCGCAAATATTTGAGGAACTAATCCGCCGGGCGGGAACAATGCCGCTTTGTGAGCTTCCCGCCCGGCGGGATGGGACGGCGCCACAGCGCGGGTTCGCCTGTGTTAAGATAAGCCGCATTCGGGGACCTGACATGCGCTTCCGTCGTGGCGCCTTCGGGAAATCGAAATCGTCATGCCTCTGCGCCGGCAACTCATCGTTTCACTCTTGCTGCTGTTCAGCATCGTCATGCTGGCGGCGGCGGGGTATCGAATTCTGGGGGGGCCTCACGTCAGCATCCTCGATGCTGTTTACATGGCCATTATCACGGTGGCGACGGTCGGGTACGGGGAAGTTGTGGACACCAGCGCCAACCCGACCCTCCGGGTCTTCAACATCTTCGTCATTTTCTTTGGCATTGGGATCATGCTCTATGTTTTCTCCGCATCGACCGCGTTTATCGTGGAAGGTGAGCTCAAGGATATTTTTCGGAGGCGGAAGATGCTCAAACAGATCCGCGACTTGAAAGATCACTTCGTCATCTGCGGGGCGGGCGAGACCGCCTACCACGTGGTGAGCGAGCTCCTGAAGGCCGGCCACCAGTTCGTGGTGATTGACCACGATGAGGAGCGCCTGGAAAAGATCCAGCACCTGGGGGAGTTCCCGGTGTTGAAAGGCGAGGCGGCGGATGAAGAAGTGCTGGAGGAGGCAGGCCTGTCGCGCGCCGCCGGCCTGGCGATCGTCCTGCCTGACGACAAGGACAACTTGATGGTGACCGTGACGGCGCGGCAGATGAGCTCCACCGTGCGCATCATCGCCCGCTGCGCGGATGCGCGCATGGGCGACAAGCTGATTCGCGCCGGGGCCAGCACGGCCGTCTCCCCCAACATGATCGGCGGAATGCGCATGGCTTCCGAACTTATCCGCCCGCACGTGGTCGGCTTCCTCGACCTGATGCTGAGGGAGAAATCAAAGACCCTGCGCGTTGAGGAAATCTCGGTCAGGGAAGGATCCTCCTGGGCGGGGAAAACGATTCACGAAACGGAGATTCACCGGCGTTTCGAACTGCTGGCACTGGCTGTGCGCAATGCCGCTGGAGCGATGGAATACAATCCTCACGGCGATACCGTCCTCCGCTCGGGTGACGTCCTGATCGTGATGGGCAACGTCGACCAGGTCTGGAAAGCCCGCGAGGCCGCGGGATAGGGCGGTTCCCGAACCTGGGCTCCCGATGGGCAGCCAACACGACGAATGGACTCAAATGCCAGAAGATGACGACATTAAGGATGTGATCGCAGCAGAAACCAGCCGTGGACGTTCCCAGCCAAAGCGGGTGATGACATTAGAGAGAAGGCGGGCAATCCAGCGGGCGGCGGCGCGGCTGGCGGATTCCAATTGCACAGAGAGGGAGTTTTTGGAAGCTATCCGCGCGCTCGGGTATGAAGAGGGATCGCCGGAATTCGAGCGGTGCGTGAAGCTCTGGAGGGAGTTTCGCGGCTAATCTTAGCAACCGTATTCTCGAATCGCGCTATTTTTCTATCTTGCTCTGCCGGGGGAAGTTTCCCCAGTGCTTGCTCTGCGATATCCGCAAACTTCCGTGCGAACTCTCGCTTGGACATCTTCCTGCGGCCAGCCATGACTCCTCCAGTGCAAGCCAGACTAACACAGACGAGGAGGAATTGCCACGCCGCCGGTCACGCGTGAAGGGCCGACACGCGAGCATTCCCAGCGACGCGCGCAGCCGACCGGCTCCATTCTCCGACCTTGCCGCAATTGTCCCGAAGCCTGTATTCTCGAAATGGATGGCCAGGAGGTGTGCGATGAGGCGATGCCTGGCGCAGCGGCGATCGCAGGACCGCCGAGTCGCGGCGCCATAGTTGAAGCGGAGGTCAAGGGTTGAAGAGGCCCCCATCAAAAACCGATTTGGGTATGGGCACGGGTGTAGTTTTTCTACTGGTGATTCTCGTGGCGCTTCTGGCCGTGCTGGGTTTGAGAGTCACGAGCCAGGCCGCGCCGACGATTGAGGTCCTGACCAAGCTCGAGGGAATCGGCCAAAGCACGCCAGTGGAATTTGCAGTCCGCGACGCGCAGCACAACATCAAGAGCATCCAACTCGAAGTCCGGCAGGGGGGACGGGTCTTCGCTGTGCCCGTCGCGGGTGTGACCACCGAGGCGCCAACGAGCTGGTGGAAATTTTGGACCAAGCGCCCGGTGAGCAAGACCACCGTCCAAACGCGTGTTGGGCGAAAAGAAATCGCCGACCTCCAGGAAGGCCGCGCCACGCTGGTGATCGCGGCGACGAATGATTCCTGGGGCCGCTTCTTCCGCGGCGGGCGGAGCGAAATTACACTCGACCTGCCCGTGCGCTTCACGCCGCCGCAGGTGCAGGTGCTGAGCTTCCCGCACTACGTCAATCAGGGCGGCACGGAACTGATTGTTTTCAAAGTGTCGCCGGGGACGACCCATTCTGGCGTGCAAGTGGGAGACTACTTCTTCCCGAGCTGGCCGGTGAAGGATTCCCTCCCCGAGACGCGCCTCTGCTTCTTTGCCTTTCCTTACATGGTCGATCCCTCGACCCCCGCGCGCATTGTGGCGCGCGACGACGCCGGGAACCAAACCGTCAGCAACTTCACCTACCGTGTCTTTCCTAAGAAGTTTCACACCGACACGATTCAAGTCACCGACGAATTCATGTCGCGCGTCGTGCCGCCCATCATGAGCCAGACGCCGGGATTGCAGGACCAGGGAAGCCTCCTCAAGAATTTCCTGCTCGTGAACGGCCAGCTTCGCCAGACCGGCGCGCGCGAGCTGATCGCCTTCGCGCAGAAGACCGCCAATCATTTCCTCTGGAGCGAGCCCTTCGACCGCCTGCCGTCCAAGACCGAGGCTTCCTTTGCGGACTACCGCACCTACATGTACAACGGGCAGGTCGTCGATCACCAAACGCATCTGGGGTTTGACCTCGCCGGCGTCGAGCAGATGCCGGTGAAGGCGGCAAACGACGGCACGGTTGTATTTGCGGGATTCTTCGGGATCTACGGCAACGCAGTCGTCATCGACCACGGCTGCGGGCTGCAGAGCCTTTACGGCCACTTGAGCTCCATCAGCGTCAAGGACGGCGACAACGTCAAACGTGGCCAGCCCATCGCGCGCAGCGGCCAGACCGGACTCGCCGGCGGCGACCACCTCCACTTCACCATGCTGCTCGATGGAATTCCCGTCAACCCCGTCGAGTGGTGGGACCCGCATTGGATTCGCGATCGGATCGAAAAGAAGCTGGCGGCGTATCGTTGATTGTAGGGGCGGGGCTTGTCCCGCCCAAAAAGGGCGATGCAAGCATCGCCCCTACATCGGCGCGACGCGGCTCAGGTAGAAATCCATGAACCGCTTAGCGTCGGTGTGAAGGCCGACGACGGCGTTGGATGCCATTCCCGCCTCGAGGCGCGTGAATCCTTCCTTATCGACTCCAATCACCATCGGCTGAGTCTCGCAAAGGGTCGGGTCAATCAACATCGCGACGGCCATGGGGTCAAAGAGCGTGGGCGTTTCCTGGTTCCAGAGGTGATAGAGAAGCGTCAGCGCGTTGGTGAGCGGCGTGAGCCGAGTGAAGATGCGGTGACGCGCGGCGTCGTCGAGTTGCAGCATGGCGGTGACGTCGAGCGGCGCCATGAGAATCGGCACGCCGGAAGCGAAGACCACCTGCGCCGCGGCGGGGTTCGACTTGATGTTCCACTCCGCGACGGGCTGCGGGTCCTGGCCGTAGCCATGGTTGAC
>CAZTHM010000106.1:5492-10025 GCA_964613505.1 uncultured Acidobacteriota bacterium
GCGCGATGCGCTTGATCTTCTTGCCGATGGCGGGGTCGCTTTTGAGCAGCGCCGCGACGTTGGTCAGTTCGCCAATCGCCACCAGCGTGATTTCCCCCGGGCGGCGCTCGATAGCGCGGCGCATTAAATCAACCGCCTTTTCCTTGGTGAGGGGCGGACCCGCGAAGCCATCGGCCCAGCGCGTCTGGTCAATGGGCTGCGGCGGGCCCGGCTCACCCGCGGCTACGGGGACGTTCGACCTTCCCGCCTCGTGGAGCATCTTCGCGGCGAGGCGCGCGCGCGCCTGCGTATCGCCCGCCACAGTCGTTACGGCGAGCAGGGCGAGTTCGGGGCTCTGCAGGATTAGGGCTAACGCAAACGCGTCGTCAACGTCCGTGCCAATGTCGGTGTCGAGGATGATGGGAATTCTCTGTGGTGCAGCGAAGGCACTTTCCAAACAGAAGAAGAGGAATGCGAGCGAAAGTAGAAAGTGCGTTTTTCTCATGGTTCGGTGTCCTTCTGATAGCGTTCGGCGAAGTCGGCAATCCAATTCTCTTGTTCGTCGGTGTACGGAATGGAACAGCCTCGCGCCGACGAGAGGACGCGGATGGCCGCCTGGGGCGACATCCCCTGAGCCACCAGCACGCACGAAGCGGCCAACCCCGATCTTCCTATCCCTGCAAAGCAGTGGATTGCGACGCCCTTGCCATCCGCGAGACGACTCAACAGCAATTTCACAAAACTCGAAAAAGCCTCGTAGTCTGCGGGAACCGCGTGGTCCGGGACGGGAAAGGAGACAAACTCGATGGCGTTCCGGGCGCAGGAGTCAGGCTCATCCTCTAGTTCGAGTTCCTGGATTTCTTCCTCGGGGAGCATGGAGACCAGAACATCGGTCCCCTGCCTTTTCAACGAGGCGACTTCCTCTTCGAGTAAGTCCCCTCCGCGCGGACAGGGCATGATGCCCAAGCGGGGATGCGCGGGCTGTTCGAGCCAGAAGACTTTGCATTCCATTAGTTGACTACAGGCGCGAGCGCGACGCACGTCAGGCCGAGGATGAAGAAGAGGAACATGAGCGCCAGCAATCGTTTCGTGTCTGGCCCCGCGCCGCGGAATTCTTTCCACACGAACACGCCCCAGATGGCCGCCACCATCGTCGCGCCTTGGCCGAGCGCGTAAGACGTGGCCGGGCCGACCATCTGCGCGTAGGACGCCACGAAGTTGGAAATCGTCCCCACGCCCCAAACCATGCCGCCCAGCACGCCCCACAGGTGAACGCTTCCCGAGCCCTGGAAATACTCGCTCATTCGGACGGGCGTACCGATCAAGGGGTGTCCCATCAGGAAGCCATTCACCGGAATCGTCGAGACCAGAATGCCCAATGCGAATACCAGCATGACCGTGTAGGGACCCAAATGGCCTTCGCCCGTAATCGCCTTGGCGATTAGAGGATAGAACAGCCCGATCCCCAGGCCGGCGACCAAGCTGAGAACAATTCCCTTGGTGGTGACTTTCACGTCGGCGGAGAGCTTCCTGTAAGCCAGCGCGTCGAAGACGATCGCCACGCAAACCAGCGCGATGCCGCCAAAGAGCATCAAGGGATTGCCTTTGGGGGTGACCAGGTAATTGAGCGTTGCGCCGATCACGAGCGCCAAGCCGATCCCCACCGGAAACGCTACGGCCAGCCCGGCGATGGCGATGGCCGCCACCAGCAGGATATTGGCGATGTTGAAGATGATCCCGCCCAGGAACGCGTAAACAATATGGCGTTGGTCGGCCGTGGCCAGGTTCTGAAAGAAGCTATCGGGGCTGGAGGCGTCCGTGCGGCCGAGCGTCAAGCCGACTAACAAAGAGCAGATCAGAATGCCCCAGACGTAGTCCCAGTAGAAGAGCTCGAAGCGCCAGTTCTTGGTGAGCTTCTGCGTGTTGGCCCAGCTTCCCCAGCACAACATGCTGAGGACCATCATGACCAGCGCGACGGTGTAGATTTGTGGGACAAACATAACTGGGACTCTCCCCTCTTCAAATCAGGTGGTGCCGTGGGCTGGCGAGTTTAACGCCAACCACGGCGAGAAGCTACAATTCGTTGGGGGCCTGAGGGTGACACACCGACTACCAAACAGTAAGTGGGCGCTGGTGGCTACAAGATCCGGACCTCATGGCTACTGATCCAGATGTCGAGCTGCTCGAATCGAGCTTTCAGGGTGTTTTTGTATACGCGGAAAAATTCGTCCGCCAGATGCGAGCCTTCGATGTCCACGATGAGGCGCACCAATTGGTCCTCATAGAGTGTGCCTTGATACTTCCACGAGCCAATGGCCGTAATCATATCGCTGGTTGTTGCGGAAAACTTCTCGATGAGTTCGAGGTTGGTTTGGTCGAATTTTTCCGTTTCGATCGGGCGGCCGTCGTTATAACACAGTGGTAGGAGTATTTCGTAGCGCGTCCACATCATCCTGATTCACCGGCAGGGGGATCTTCGTGTAGGAGATTCTGTGCGCGTCAAGAACGGCAAGAGCTTTCTCGCTGCAGATGTAGATTTCGCCTTTTAGTGTGCGGACGGTTCCGTTTCGAACCAGGAGCATGAATCCGTCCGCTCTCTGTTTGGGAGATGTGAAGCGAATCGCGACCATATGCGGATGATATCACAAAGGACCATGCTCAATCATTGCCTGGGCCTTCGCTACTCTTCCTCTTCCGCCGCGGCGGAGGGCTTGTGCGCGGCGACGATCTTCTCGGCGATGGGTTGCGGGACGACGTCGTAGTGGGAGAACTCCATCGCGTAGGTGCCGCGCCCCTGGGTCATGGAAGTCAGGTCGGAGGCGTAGGTGAGCATCTCGGCGAGCGGCACCTGGGCCTTGACGACGGTCGAGCCGCCCTTCGGCTCCATGCCCTGGATGCGCCCGCGACGGCCATTCAGATTGCCCATAATATCCCCAGAGTTGCTCTCTGGAACAGTAATCTCGACGTTCATGATAGGTTCAAGCAGGCAGGGCTTGGCCTGCTCCATGCATTTCTTGAAGGCCAGCGAGCCGGCGATTTTGAACGCCAGCTCGGAAGAATCGACATCGTGGTAGGAACCGTCGTAGAGGATCACGCGGAAGTCCACGACCGGACAACCCGCCAGGTAGCCGCGGGACGCCGACTCGATGATCCCTTTCTCGACCGCGGGAATGAAGTTTTTGGGGATGGAGCCGCCGAAGATGTCGTTCACAAACTCGAAGCCTGAGCCGCGCACCAGAGGCTCCATCTTAATTTTGCAGTCGCCGTACTGGCCGTGGCCGCCGGTCTGCTTTTTGTGCCGGCCCTGGGCGTCGGCCTTGCCGCGGATGGTTTCGCGGTAAGGCACCTTGGGAGCCTTCAGCGTCACTTCCACGTTGAAGCGCCGCTTCAATTTGGAGACGGCCACCTCCACGTGCTGCTGGCCGGCGCCGGAGAGCAGGAATTCCTTGGTCTGCGGGTCGCGCGTGAAGCGCAGCAGCAAGTCTTCTTCCAGCATGCGGTGGATGGCGGTGGAGAGCTTGTCCTCGTCGCCGCGCGACTTGGGTTCGATGGCGAAGGAGATGGCGGGCTCGGCAACCTTGAACTTGGGATAAACGATGGGCGAGGCTTTGTCGCCCAGCGTGTCGCCCGTCAGGGTTTCCTTGAGCTTGGCGACGGCGCCGATATCTCCGGCGCGCAGTTCCGCCACCGCGGTGTGCGTCTTGCCCTGCATCACCGCGATGTGCGAGAGCCGCTCCGAGCCACCGCGGTTGAAGTTGACGAGGTTTGCTTCGTTTTTGACCACGCCGGACATCACCTTGAAATAGCTCACGCGCCCGGCAAAGGGGTCGGCAACCGTTTTGAAGACGAAGGCCGAGACGGGCTGGTCATCCGCGACTTTCCGCTTGGCGGGTTCGCCGCCTTCGTGCGTCAGGCCTTCGACGGCGCCCCGTTCCGTGGGGGCGGGGAGATAGTCGGTGATGAAGTTCAGCAAGTTTTCGCTGCCGATGTTGGGCAGCGCGGCGCTGAAAATGACCGGGTAGAGGCGGCGCTCCGCGATCGCCTGCCGCAGGCCGGGGACGAGGTCTTCGACGGGAATCGTGCCCTTGTCGAAGAATTCTTCCATCAGCTTGTCGTTGCCTTCCGCCACCATCTCGACCAGGGCCTCGTGGGCCTTGGTCGCGGCCTCGGCGAGGTCGGGGGGGATCTCGGATTCTTTCCCCTTGCCCGAGCCGTTCGCTTCGTAAAGCGTAGCCTTCATGCGCACCAGGTCGACCACGCCGTGGAAATTCTTCTCCTCGCCGACCGGCAATTGCACGGGGATGACAGCTCGGCCGAAGGCTCCGCGCAGAGCTTCCAGCGTGCGCTCGAAGCTGGCGCGGTCCCGGTCCATCTGATTGACGACCAGCGCGCGGGGGAGAGAGTTGTTTTCACAGAAGCCCCAGGTCTTCTCGGTTTGCACTTCCACACCCGCCACGCCGTGGACGAGCAGCAGCACGGAATCGGCCGCCATCAGGGCTGCCTCCGTCTCATGCAAGAAGATGTTGTAGCCGGGAGTGTCGATGAAATTGATCT
>CAZTHM010000107.1:0-9940 GCA_964613505.1 uncultured Acidobacteriota bacterium
CGTTGAGCCGGGACGATCCGGCTGGCTGGTCGAGCCCGGGTCCCCCCAGGAACTTGCCGACGCCATCATCGCGGCCGCGCCGGACGGCGCGCGCCTGGCGCAATTCGGACGCTTTGCTCGCGAGCGGGCCCAGCAGTTTTCTAATGATATAATGGTAGCGAAAACGGAGGCACTTTATCAGCGATTACTGACATACTAAAGGCGAGCGCTCCAGAGGCTCGCTCGCCAAGGTTTTCCGATAAAAAGGAACGCAGCGAATCCCGGTGCAAATTTCTCCAGTCTTTCTCTACATTACGGTCGCGTTTCTGGGGCTCGCCTTCGGGAGCTTTTTGAATGTCTGTATCTCGCGCCTGCCGCGCGGGGAATCGGTCATCTCGCCCCGCTCGCACTGCCCCACGTGCGGGAAGCCAATCCGCTGGTATGACAACGTTCCCGTCGTGAGCTACATTTTCCTGCGCGCCCGCTGCCGGGATTGTCACACAGGAATATCCCCCGTTTACCCGGCGGTCGAGATTCTGACCGCGGGGGTGCTGGTCGCAGCGCTTCGCCGCTATGAACTCAGCCCCGAGTTTGTCAAGTACGCCGTCTTGGGGATGTTGCTGGTCGTTCTGATCTTCACTGACCTCAACGAAAGGCGGATTCCCCACGCCGTGACGCTTCTCGGGATGGGTCTTGGCCTTTTGCTGAGCGTGATCATCCCCGTGGACCCACGCCCGCTGGAGTTTCTTTTTCGATGCCTGGGGTTCTTTGTCACGTTTCCCGTTTCTTCCTTTCTCGGCGCAGTGGCGGGAGCTCTGGTGGGAGGCGGGATTTTCTACTTGATCGGTGCTCTTTTTCTGCGCCTCACCGGCAAGGAAGGACTCGGGTTCGGCGACGTCATGCTGATGCTGATGGTGGGGACGTTTCTGGGTGTTCCTCTGACCCTGCTGACGATTCTGCTCGGCTCGCTGCTTGGCACGGTCGTTGCCGTGCCGCTGGAAATCCTCAGCACGCGATTCCGCCATCACCCTTGGCCCTTCGGGAGTTTTCTCGGGGCAGCCGCCATTTATGTAAGCCTGGGCGGACAGGCGCTTCTCGACGCCTATCTGCGTTGGTCCGGCTTGGCGGGATGATGAGATGACGCGAACTCTGACCATCAGTGTGTCTCCCTGTCATGGCAGAAGCGGCCAACCGCAGGGAGTTGTTTGTTTCGTGACCAAACGAATGGGAGATTCCCCAGGGTCGTGAAGATCAGCGGCATTCCGCCTTAGCGACGCCTGCCGGGCCAGGCCGACGGTTTGTAGCATGGGGAATTCTAGCCGCGGGGCGACATCAGGCGGTGTCCAGAACTTCGCGGACTTTGCGAGCCAGGGTCTCGGGCGTGAAGGGTTTTTGGAGATACGCCGCGTTTGAAGCCAGCACACCCTGGTGCACGATAGCGTCGTCCGCGTAGCCCGACATAAAGAGGACCTTCATATCCCGTCGTAATCCGGTCAGTTGCTGAGCCAGGTCTGGTCCATTCATCTTCGGCATGACGACGTCCGTCAGCAGCAGGTGGATGTGGCCATCGTGTTCCTTGGAGCTTAGAAGCGCGTTTTCACCATCGTGGGCTTCCAAAACCGTATAACCGATACCTTCCAAGAGGCCGCGGACGAGGGCGCGGAGCGGACTCTCATCCTCCACCAAAAGGATTGTCTCCGTGCCCCCCGCATGTTCCTTAGAAATCCTGACCGATTCTTGTTCCAGCGGCTGCGTGTCCACGCGGGGAAAATAGATCTTGAAAGCGGTCCCCTGGCCCACTTCACTGTAGACCCAGATGTAGCCCTCGCTCTGCTTGACAATCCCATAGACCATCGCCAAACCGAGGCCCGTGCCCTTCCCTTGTTCCTTGGTGGTAAAGAAGGGCTCGAAGATGTGTGATTGGATTTCCGCATCCATGCCGCAGCCTGTATCACTGACCGCCAGCATTACGTAGGGTCCTGAATTGACAGGAAAATGGCCGCCCGCGTAGCTCGAATCGAGCTCGACGTTGGCGGTCTCAATCACAATCTTCCCCCCCTGGGGCATCGCGTCTCGGGCGTTAACCACCAGGTTCAGGAGAACCTGCTCAATTTGTCCCGGATCAACTTTCACTTGCCCCAGATTCTGTGCGGGGACCATCACGAGATCGATATCCTCACCGATCAGGCGGCGCAGCATCTTGTGAATATTCGCGACGATGTGGTTCAAGTCCAGGACTTGGGGGGCCAGGACCTGGCGGCGGCTGAACGCCAGCAATTGCCGCGTGAGGGAAGCGGCGCGATCCGCAGCCTTCTTGATCTCGGTGACATGGCCGCGCGAAGGGTCTTCGGTATCCAACCGCGCCAGCAAGAGGTCGCTGTATCCGCTGATAATCGTCAGGAGATTGTTGAAATCGTGGGCGACGCCGCCCGCCAGGCGTCCGACGGCCTCAATCTTCTGGGACTGGCGGACTTGCTCTTCGAGCTGGCGTTCGCGCGTGACATCGCGTTGCACGGCAACGTAATTGACGATACGCGCCGCCATGTCGCGAACGGGCGAGATCACCGCTTCCGCTTCATAGGTTGTTCCGTCTTTGCGCCGGTTGATAACGCGGCCGGACCAAACGTCGCCACGGAGCAGAGTCCCCCAAAGGCCCTTATAGAACTCCTCGCCATGTTTGCCGCTCTTCAGCAGGCGGGGGTTCTGCCCCAGCACCTCGGAGCGCGCGTAGCCCGTTACGCGCTCGAACGCCGGGTTCACGTAAATGATGATTCCCACCGGATCGGTGATCAAGATGGCTTCGGCGGCTTGCTCCACCGCCAGGCTCAGGCGCGCCCTTTCTTCCTCGGCTTTCTTCTCCTGCGTAACGTCCAACATGACGCCTCGCAGCTGGCGTGGATGCCCGTCGGCGTCCTTGACGACTCTCACCTTGTCACGAAGCCACACCGTTCGCCCGCCCGCCGCCAGCATTCGATACTCGAGTTCATAATCCTCGCCACGCGCGACTGCCGCGCGAGCCAGGGCGACGATGCGGTCTCGGTCCGCCGGATCGACATGGCTCTCCCAGAAACTCTGGTCCGATATCCAGTTCTCCACCGGATAGCCAATGATCTGTTCCGCCCGCCGGCTTACAAAGGTCATTTGGAACGTCGCGGCGTCGGCCTCCCAAACGATCGCGTCAACGCTCTGAATGAGGTCGCGCAATCGCCGCTCGGAGGCCTCGGCGGAGGCACGCAGCCGCTCGCTTTCGGTCTGGTCCTCCATCACCACGAGCAGACGGCCCTCTCCCTCCGGATGGAGAATATTGGTGATCGTGATGCGGGCCGGGAGGTTTTCCTCCCGCCCGCTGACCGTCACGTTCAACAGAACGCTCTGGGTCGGCACGCCAGCAGCGGAGAGCCCATCCACGCGGTAAGGCGGCCCTTCTGCCTGAATGACTTCGTCCAACCGCCGGCCCTCCACGTCCTCGCTGCGGAGCCGGGAGAACTCCAGGAAATAGCGATTCGCGGACAGGACTCGCATATCCGCAGACAGAACCAGCAGCCCCGCCGGCACGTTGTCAACAACCTCCTGGGCATATTCGGTAACCTTGAGGAGGCGCTGCTGCTGTTCGACTTTGGCCTGCAGACCGCGCGCCTCCTGTCCCCGCCAGTATCCGCGCAAGATTGCGCCGTAACCCAAAATGATGAGGACGCCCAGCAGCCCTTCGATCAGCGCCCTGCGGTAGAAGGGGTCCAATGCCTCGCGACGGTCTATCGTTCGCACCAGACCCCAGCCGGTTCGGGGAATCTGACGGGTGGCGACAATTACCGGTTCGCCCCGGTAGTCTGTCATCTCACCAGCGTAATCCTCTCCCCCGAGGGCGCGGGCGGCAAGCCCATCGACGTCCAGTGAGTGATGCGAGAAGGGCAAGTCGACAGGCACAGACCGGAGCGGAGAGAGGTAGACAGCCTCCTTTCCCTTCCGGCGCAGGATGACCGTTTCCCCCGTGCGTGTGGGAAGCAGGCGCGCAGTAAGAAGGGGAAAAAGGCTCCGGCTCGCACTCAATTCCAAAACGGCCACACCCAAAACGTCTCTGGGCGGTCCGCTGGGAGTTGCTTCGTCGCCTTTGCTGATAATCGGAGCGCTGATGGCAAGGATGCTGTCCTGCGGTGATTCACCCAGCAATTCGATGCGCGAGTTTCCCTGCACGATCGCACGGCGCGCGACCGCCAGGGTTTCCGGACCCGGATTGGGTGCGCTCGACGATTGGCTAATCACGTTTCCCTTGGCATCCATTACATAAATGCCGCGATATTCGTACACGGTTGAGAAGCGATCCAGCAGAGAGACGAGCAGACGCGCCAAAGCAGGGGACTTGGAGGGGTTGCTGCCGGCAGACGGCTGCAGTATGAATCTTTCAATCACCGGGAGGAGAACCAGGATCTCCGCGTCGGCTTGACGCTCGAGAAGGAAACTTGAGACCGCGCTAGCCCGATCGTTGGCCACCGAGGACTGCCGGTCGACCCAGTATTCAAGCTCACTTTGGTAGGACCGGGCGATGTGAAAGGAGGTGAATCCAGCGACGAGAGTCGCCCCCACGACAAAGGCCAGGATGGTCGATCGCATATTACCCAGGGGGGTTAAGAAGGGCGCTTTGGCTGACCCGGACTGGCCAATGCGAGTTACAGTACTTGCGGTTTCCGACGAGTGGGCAGGGTTTAGGCGCGCCATTTCTGGATTGGTTGGGCCCAATAGGGGGCCGCGCTAACTTCCGAGATTGCTGGCGGTTGGAGGAGCGGACCTCGGGCCCGTGCCAAGCGGGCCAGGCGCGATTCCGCGGTAGCCGGAAACCTCCAGCCGGATGTTCGCCCAGCCTTCTTCCGGAAAACTGAGAAAAAACCGCACAACCTCAGGGTCGAATTGTCGGCCCGACTCCCGGGCGATTTCGTCGCGCGCTGTCAAGAAGGGCAGGGCGCGACGATAGGGACGGTCCGAAGTCATGGCGTCCAAGGTGTCCGCGACCGCGAATATCCTGGCTCCTAGAGGAATCTCCTCCGCGGCCAGCCCCTGCGGATAGCCGGTCCCGTCATAGCGTTCCTGATGCGTCAGGACGATCGCCGCCGCCGGAGCCAGAAAAGCAACACGGCAAACCAGGTCATACCCGATGCGGACGTGACTTTGCATGACCTCAATTTCTTCCGGGGTCAGCTTGCCCTCTTTGAGTAGAATCGAATCGGGAATTCCGATTTTTCCGATATCGTGGATGTAGGAACCTCGCGCAATCTGCTGCAACTCGTCGTTGGAGCATCCCATGGCCCGGGCGATTTCCAGGGTGTAGCGGCTGACGCGCTCGGAATGACCCGCCGTCTCGGTGTCACGAAGGTCCAGGGCCGCGCCCAAAGCCCGCAACGTCTCGTCGTAGGTCATCTCGATCCGTTTCATCGCCGCCCGGAGTTGTTTCGTCCGCTCTTCCACCTTCTGCTCAAGGTCGTGTCGGTGCTCCTCCAACTCGAGCTCCATGCGCTTGATTTCCAGGGCGCGATTGACGCTGACGACCAGGGATTCCAACTGGATGGGCTTCACGAGATAATCCACTGCCCCATGTTTCATGGCCTGGATGGCGACTCGCACGTCATCTTCGGCGGTGGCCATTAGGTAGGCAACTCGCGGGTATTTCTTGTGCGCCTGTTCCAGGAGGGTCAGGCCGGACATCTGGGGCATTCGAACGTCGGAGATGACAACCTCAAAGGATTCCTGCTCCATCGCTTCAAGGGCTTCTTCGCCGCTGGTGCAGGCGCGGCACGTATACCCTTCCAGGATAAGACGTTCTTTGAGAAGCGCGCCCACGGAAGCTTCGTCGTCGACAATCAGGATGCGGCCTTTGGGAATTTCACTGCTCATCGTTGGCTCCATCGAATCGGCAGCTTGACGCTTGCGGAGCCCGTCTTGCGGAGACACCGAAAACTCCTGACGAACCCCACCCGGTTTTCCTATCCCAAAATTGTATCAATTGCAACGGACAAAAGTAGGATATTTCCTACAGTGTACACCAGGCTCGCAATACCTTCGGACTCTTGCGATCTCGAGATCCGCAGCGTCACATTTTCGCAGTACGGCGCGCGGGTCATCCATCATGATCCCAGCCACCGCCCTAAATTCGCGAAGAGCTTCAAGCCGTCTTGGGAATATTGCGCTGGGAACGACGCCCGCTCCGGGTGGGGCATCAGGCCCAGCACCAAGCCGGTCGAGTCGGTAATCCCCGCCACGGCGTCGGGCGCACCGTTGGGATTATCGGGATAGGCCATGGTGCCGCGTCCCTGCGAATCGGCAAAGCGAAAAACCACACGGCGCGACGCTGGATCGCCGGTTTCACAGAACAGCGGTCGCCCCTCCCCGTGCGCCGAAGGCAATTGAAGGGTTTGGCCTTCCAGTCCCTCCGTCCACATGCACTTCTCAGAGGTCACGACCAGGCGAACTTTGCGGTCTTCGAATCGCGCCGACTGGTTCTCAATCAGCGCCATCGAGCGCTTGCCGGGCGATCGGCTCGGCAAAATGCCCGCCTCGGTCAGCACCTGAAAGCCGTTGCAAACCCCCAGAAGGGGTTTCTTGGAATCGAGGAACTCGACCAATTGCTCGCGGAGTTGCGCGATCAGCGTGGTGGCAAAGATTCGCCCGGCGCCCAGATGGTCGCCATACGAAAAGCCCCCCGGAACGACGGCGGCTTGATAATTGTCGAGGCGAACACGCCCATCCAGCAGGTCCCGGAGGAGGACTAGTTCGGTTTTGCCGCCTGCTAATTCGATGGCGGCTGCCGTCTCCTCGTGGCAGTTGGTCCCAGGGGCGTAGAGGATGGCGGTCGTAGCCTGACTCATTTCACAACCTCACGAAAAGTTCTGGCCCAGCCCGCGGCCAGAGTGGCCACAGATTCCTGCCAGATGATCGCTCCGCTCTGGGCCAGCGAAATTTCGGGTTCCTGAGTTACTTCCCCGATGACGTGATGCGGAATTCCTCGGAGCGTTTTCTCAATGCCGCAGTCCGGAGCGACTTCGAGGATGACGGTGCCGATAAACTCTCCGAAGAGCAGACCGTCCTTTCTGCCGGGGATTTGGACGTCGAGATTGACCGTCGCACCGAGCCCTGAACCGAAGGCAGCCTCAAACACCCGCAGCAGCAGGCCTCCTTCGGCGATGGCCGACCCGGACACATAACTGCCGTTGGCGTGCAGGCGAAGCAGCGCGTCCCAGTGCGCGCGGATTGCGGCGCCATCATAGGCGTCAAAAAGATGGTCCCCGCGCTGGCCGTAACTGTCGGCATAGACGCTTCCGCCCAGAGCATCAGTGTCAACGAATCCGGCCAGCACCAGTTTGTTTCCCGGGCGCTTGAATTCCTTCGTAACCACTTTCTTCACGTCCGGCATGCGTCCCAGTGTTGCCACCACGAGCGTGGGCGGCACATCTATTCGGCGCCCCGCGCTCTCCATGGTCCCGGAGCTTGAGTCTTTTCCCGAAATGAATGGAATACCGAGCTCGACCGAGAGATCCGCGATCGTTTCGACCATTTGCTTCAAGTCCCAAGCCACGTCCGGACGCACGCGCGGGGTATAGAAGTTGTCGCAGAGCGCCATCTCATGATAATCGGCGCCTGCGACCACGGCTTTGGTAATCGCTTCAATCATCATCAGCCGCGCCATCGCCGCGGGGCTGATTTCGCCATAAAAAGGATTGAACGCAACAGTCGTAATCGCCCCGTAGGTTTTGCCGCGCAACGGAGCCGAAACGTAGAGGTTGGTCGGCATGCGGTGATTCTTGCCGCCATAAGGCCCGACAGCGGTCCTTCCCTGCACCGTGGTGTCAAACCGCGACCCGGCAGCAATTTGCTCGGCGCAGTGGTAGTGCGTGAGTACGCGCCGGACGGCTTCCGACCACTTTTGGGCCGTCCGCGGTTCCGGAATCTGGACGGGGGAGAGACTTCGCCTCGGCTCTGCCACAGGGATGGAGTCAATCGGGCAGGCATCCCAGAGGAACGCCATTTCGATATCCACAACCTTCTGCCCGTGCCAGGTTGCCTCCAGCCGATGACTGTCCGTAAAATGGCCAAGCACGGTGTGGGCGACTTCGTAGCGGTCGAGAATCAATTCCGCCTCGCGGAGTTTCTCAGGCGGGACAACCACCAGCATTCTCTCTTGGGATTCCGAAAGAAGAATCTCCCAAGCCGTCAGGCTGCGGTCTTTGAGCAGCACGCAGTCCAACTCGATCCGGACGCCCGTTTCGGAACCCATCTCGCCCACTGCGCAGGAGATTCCCCCCGCCCCCAGGTCGGTAATCGAGCGAATGCATTCGGCATCACGCAGTACTGGGATGGCCGACGTGAACCGTCGTTCGGTAATGGGATGGCCGATCTGCACGGCGGCGAATTCTTTCTCCAACGTCTCGCCGGTCATTCCCGTCGAACTGGCCGTGGCGCCGTGGATCCCGTCACGCCCCGTCTCACCACCGATCAGGAGCGCGACGTCGCCGGGCTGAGGCGCATCCTTTACCGCATACTTCCTTGGGATCAGGCCGATCGAGTGACCCAGTGCGAAGCACTTCGCATACCCGGGGTGGATTCGGTACACGGGGTGCATCATGGGGATCCCCATCGGGTTGGTGTAATAGCCTGTCGCACGAATGGATTCGGTCACAATCAATTGCGGATGCAAGGCGCCCACCGGCACCGCATCGTCGGGCATGCGCGGATCCATCGTGCCCATGATCGTCGAGCCGCCGATGGGATAGGCCCCCTTGCCGAAACCGAGGGTGTCACGAATCACCCCTCCGTGTTTGGTCGCGATTCCCCCGAAAGGCGCAATCGAGCTCGGGAAATTGTGCGTCTCGCCCTTGATCGTGATGACCCAGTCCTCGTAGAACTCGATGCCCCCCGCATTGTCTTTGAACGACGAAACCACGAGCGGATGGTTGATTTGGGCCGTGGCGGCGGAGAGCCGCTTCAACAGTCCCAGGCCCTTCCAAGTGGTGTGGAAGCAGTGGTCACTCCAACTCTGCGCCAGTATTTCAAGCTCAGCGTCGGTGTAGGGTCTTCCTCGACTTTGCTCGTAGGCCTGAAGGGCTTTCATCTGGGAGAGCGGGGCGTACCACGAGCGAGTCCTGGAGAGTTCCTGCAAATCCCCGTCACTCCGGCCGGAAAGCGAAATGTTTTGGACAGGGTCAGGCTTTCCAGTAGGTCGGAGTGTGGTGACAACTTCCTCAGCTTCCCTGACGCGTTCGACGATCTTGTTATATACGAATCGAGCCGCGAGGCGGCGAGCCTCGCCTTCCTCCAGACCCACGAACTGGTAGCGCCGGCTGAGGCGGGCGAATTCCAAACCGTCTTCGCCGAGCGCCCGCGCCCCGGCAAGAATCGAGGGCGTCTCAGGGTCGGTCACGGCCGGGCGATAGGCGATCTCGACGATCGGCCCCTGGCCGGGGTCGAGTTGGGATTGTTCTGCCGGTACCTGATAAAGCGGGTTGACCAGAAGGGGCAAAAGTCGTTCGACCTTCACGTTCCCTTCCAGCCAGAAAACCCGCTCGATAACCAGGTTGTTTAGCGCCGCGCAGCCTTGGCCACGGAAAAAACCCAGCCAACTGCGGGCTTCAGGATCGTCCTTGGAAAGTGTATAGACGGTATGGATGGCCATGAGGGTGTGTCCCGGCGGTCGTCCAGGCTGGTCTTTTCGGAACAACCCCAGGTGCGGCTGGACCCTCCGAAGAATGATTAGCGAGATTTTAATTTAAGAGTCCAGCCGGCTGCGTTCCGAACGACCCCCTGCGTGGCCGGACCCTGAATGAAATTCGAGATATGGAAATCGGGCGCTCGACTTTAGAGTCCAGCCGAGCATTATATCCGCGAATGCAACCCTTGCCCCAACGGAAATCTCCTGCACACCAGAAAGCCTTTGTCTCACGGCGGTATCGGTTCGGAGCGGCGGCGGCCGGGGTCAGGC